>JAWCLD010000001.1:0-52852 GCA_038851215.1 Candidatus Nanoarchaeia archaeon
TTGTTAGTGTTGTTGCCGTCTTATCAGCACATATACCCCTATAACCAGAGTTTATACCAACACCGTCAACAATATGTCCCTGTCCGTCAAATATGACATCACTTGAAGTAATGTTAATGCAGCACTCTGCGTGACTATTTAAAATATCCTGAGTTAGTGCATAATAGCCTGGTGTTGTAATATTTATGCAATTTGCTACATTAACAGAACCGACAAAGCCAAGAGGTGTAAATATACTGCCAAAATTAGTTATGTTTGCATAGACATAATTTGCTTCTGTGTTGACGCCGTAAGTTCCGTCTGTAAATTCGTTAGGATCTGTAAACCACCCACTATTATTATGCTTAGCTATATTTAACTTGTTTTCATCAAGTTCTCCAAGCTCGTCTTCGTTATAGCTTACATTTAGATAAAGCCATGAGCTTTCAGAATTATTTGTGGCTGTATTGTTTGTTAGAATGTTGTTGGAGCTGGAATAAAAGTAAATACCCTTGCTATCACTAGAATTAATGACGTTACCAGTAAATGTGTTATACCAACCATCGCCAAGTTCGATTCCGTTGCCTATACTTTTTGCAATAGTATTATTAGTAATGTTTGTGTAATTCACATCCCATAATTCCATACCTTCCCAGTCGCTATAGTTGACATAATTATTCTCTATATTACTATAAACCAAAGAATCAAGTACTATTGCACTACCCCAACCATTTTTCTTAAGGTGTATAAAATTATTAGTAACATTTATGTAAATACCGTCGTCAACACAAATTCCCCAATTGGCTGAAAGCAAAGTATTGTTTGCAATCGTTATATTAGTATTACCATTATAGCCGAAATCTATAGCATATCCAGCACCAGATATATTGTTATTTATTACAATGCTATTGTTCGCTTGATATGCACCAATGCCTCGATCGTCGTTGTTAATGAGCGTGTTGTTTATTATCGTAAGATTAACAGAAAATCCATCTGTCTCTAAACCATTGCCATTATTGTTAATGATATTGTCTGTCAGGTTGTTGTTGGAGCTAGAATTAAGATAGATGCCATCATAAAAATTAGAAGAAACAAAATTATGGCTAATCAAACTGTTATTAACGTTTTCCAACACTATACCAGCCTCGCCATTCGAGCTTGCAGTGTTATTATAGACTGTAACATTATTACTTTGTATAATTTTCAAGCCCGTTTTTAAGCCATAAGGCACGGAATTAAATATGTTGCTCGATATTGTACAATTTGTAATTTCAAGAAATACCGCATTATAATTACTATTACTACTTATATTATTGTTAATAAAGTCCAAATTTGTGTATCTAGCATAAGTGCCATTCAGATTACTGTATATGTGATTGTCCGATATAGTTCCATTGACTATGCCTGAGGAAGAATCAGCATAAAGGCCTAAATCATTATTCCATATCCTATTTGAGCTTATACTATATGTCGACAGACCAATAAGATCGTTACCAAGAACTAAGCCATAAGTATTGCTTGAAAGATTGCAATTCTGCAAAGTGGCTGTTTTAACGCCAAAGCCTACTCCTGTTCCCCAGTCTGTAACTACACAATTTTTTACAGTTACGTTTACTACTGCTCCGCCACCTTCATGCACGACATTAATGCCATAACTGCCAGTGTCATCGCCATCAATCGTATGATTTTGGCAATCCAACACAACATTTGAAGCATTAATTTTCATACAAGTATCTTGATTACTGTTAGAAATGTCTGCGGTCAAATAATAAGTTCCTGCAGCACTAAGGTCAGAACAAGTACTTATGTCTGCTTGTAGCTCAAAACTTGGCTGTTCTTCTACTGCTGGCTCTGTTTTGGTAATTTTACCATAATAAATTTCATAAGTGATGCTTTGCTGTTGTTGGGTTTCTGTCTGTATTTCAAAAGTGGGTTCAATTTGTTTGTAAATTACATTATCAAAGATCACATCGGTTTCTGTACAAAGATTATCTGAATCGTAAATCTCATTTGTAGTTTCAAATAAAATAGCTTGGCCGTTTGCTTCTATGTAAATGCCTTCCTTGCAACTCGCCGGCTTATATCGACCAAATACAATGTGTTGTATAATTTTTTCTTGCGATGAATTTGCAGCTATTGTAATGTGGTTTTCCCACTCTTGGCCATCGGCGGAGTAGCCTGCAAGACCAGTAAAGCTTGGTTTATACGTAAAGACCAATAATACAAGACTAAAAATTATCACAAGGGCTGTAAACAATACTATCATCGTTTTAACGCCTTTGCTAAATATTTGCTTTTGTTCTACCTTTTTACTGCGAGCCATAAGTTAACCCCTGCTTTTTTCATTCTTTGAACTTTACCTTCTAGCGTAAGTTCTAACATAAGCTTTTCAGCAGTGTTCCAACTAATTTTTAAGGCGGAGGCAACCTCTGTTGTTGTAAGAATTGGCGATTTTTTTAAAAGCTCAAGCACACTACGCTTGTTCGCACTTAATTCGTTATGATTATCCATAGCAAAGGCCAGTATGTTATTGTTATGAAATATAGAATGACTATATAAAGCTTACTTTTTGCCTTTCTTTTCTAAATCTGCGGTATCTATTTCTTGCACCACATAACCTATGTAACCACACTTGTCACAAACCCATTGCTCAGGAAGGAGCCAACCTGCAGCAGGGTTGCTTAAATATATATTAGGATTCTTGCACCTTGGGCAAATCGGAATTTTAACCATTTAATTGCATATCTTTAGAAAAGATGATAACTCTACTTACAGTATCTTTATACCTTACAACATAGCCAGTAAGCTTGCTGATTTTTCTTGCAAAGCTTTCGAGATCTCGCATCGTAGGCATATTATCCTGCTTCAACCTTTGCCTAGATTCTCCAAGCCAAGTGTAGCCCTTAAATTCGACGAACTTTGGCTTTGCTAGCTTTATCAATTTGGCCCAACCTTTAGCGTCTTTCAAATTAAGGCCTTTTACTAAAGTCATTCTGAAAATTGTGCGTGCCTCTTTAAAATCCTGCATCATCTTAAGCGATTCTACAACCTTTTTCCAGGCGTCTTTAATAAAAGGTCTTGCGATTTTTTGATAGTCTTTTGAATTTGTTGCATAAACAGAAATGTAAAGGTTTGTTGGTTCTGCTTTTTTTATTAACAACTCTTTTAGTCTATGTGGCATAGTTCCGTTTGTTACAAGAAAAGCTGTCATGCCTCTTCTCTTTATTTCCTTGATAAGCTCTGCGAGCTTTGGATAAAGGGTTGGTTCTCCATCGAGAGAAATTGCAACATGTTTTGGCTCTAGGGCTTCTTTGTACCTCTCAATTGTTGTTTTAGGATTACCCTTCCAACCGCTTAAAAGTTCGCGTTGTGCTTTTATCGCAGCATCTAAAATCTCTTTCGGCGAATCCCATTTGCCTGTTGATTTAAATCTCTCCTTACCAAAAGTTCTCCAGCAGAATTGGCAATTAAAAGTGCAAAAATCTAATGTGGGCGTCATTTGTAAACATCTATGTGAAGAAACACCATAAAAGCCTTTGTAGCAATTTCTTTCTCCTCTTAAGACAGATTTTGTCCAGCGACAAATCTCAACACCGCTGTGCTTGTTTTTACCTATAACCCGATAGCCTGCTTTCTTATATCGCGCGAGTTGCTCTGGCGTAAACTTAGTGGGATTCATACTAGAAATGATGAGTGACGATTTAAAGAGCTAACGCTTTTGAAGCACCAAAAATTTCCTCGTTAAACCGCCGTGCACATACAAGGAAGACTCGAAAATAGTTTTCCAAATCCTATTGTTGACAAACTTTTTTGCTTTAATGTAGTGTGGATAAATTAATGATAGGAAATGCTTCGGCTTTAGCACTTTATTAGCAGTAGCAAAGAAACCTCTGTAAAGTGCGTTAATGCTTCTAGCGCCAACTTTTGTTGATTTGCCATAGGGCGGATCTGTAGCAATTGCATCTATAGAATTTGGCTTAAATAACTTTTCTAATTCGAGCGCATTACCTTCTTGCACCTTTGCTCGAAGCTTATAGAATTTCAAATTCGTTTTCGAGCCTTTTACCATTTCTGCGTCTATGTCGGTGCCTATAGGTTTGCAGCCCAAGATTGCAGCTTCTATCAGGACGCTGCCAGTACCGCAAAAAGGATCCAACAAAGTTTGATTTTTTTTCGCTCTTGAAAGATTTACCAAAAGCCTGGCAAGCTTTGGCTTTAAGGACGTTGGATGAAAGGCTGGCTTCTTTATTGGCTCTCGCTGCACAAATCGGCCTTTGCTAGCGCGCCATAGCAACTTTGCTACATATACCTTACCATCCGTTATAACAAAAAGAACTGTTGTTTTTGGATTTTCTAAAGAGACTAAAGCGGATGGCGTTTTGCCTCTTTCGTGAATTAGGTGATGGTAAATCGGACCTGCAAGCCTTGCCTCCAGCCTTGGCGCGGCAAGGTTTGTTAGGTCTATAACTCGAACGCAAAAAGGCGCCTTAACAAATGACCAATTAACTTTGTCGAGCTCTACTAGCATTAAAGATTTTAGCTCTTTAATCACAAGGCTGGCTAAATGCAAAAATGCACTTCTTTCAGAGATCTTTTTAACGAAATCTTCAGATACGTTTGCCTTTACGAGAAGAAAATTATTGAAGCGCTTTTTTATGATAAATTTGCGTGGATAAAAAAGTGCTTCCAGCTCTTGCTGGGCTAAATCTAGACTTTCGCCAGATAGCTGAAAGAGATAGTGCATTAGCGTCGCTTTCGTATTTCGAGCTTGTGCAGTATCTTATCGAGATGCTCTTCCATTCGCTCTATTCTTCTGTCAATCACGACGATATACTTTAAGCTCCAGATAACTCCGACTAGAAGGCCTAGAATTGTGGCCCAAATTATCAACTCACCAGCTTCAACTGCCATATTAGTTCAAACTAAAATAGAAGTATAAAAAGGTATGCTGTCACTTGCCTTAAACTCTGTTGAATGCGCTGGGCAGCATAATCTGGCATTTAAAAGAGATTGTCGAGTTAGGAGCTTATAGCTCTTCATCTATATCTGTTGTTTCTGTACTTTGAGCTGCTGACTTTGGCGTGCCTGTGCCTGCTCTCCAAACCCTAGCGAAGCTTGGCGTTACCACTAAGAAATTCTCGCCGAAACCTGCAATGTCGCCTTCGTTTGCCTCAACAGTTTTCTTTATTTTATCAATAGCTCTTTTTAATTCAGCAAGATCTTTATCCTTCAACGGTTCTATATTGATTATTGAAATAGTATAACCTTCTCTAACGCATTGCAAAATATCTTTAATATCATCAAATTTTTCTAAAGTAAAAGGTCTAACGACAACCTTAGACGCCTGTTCTTTTATATCGGCTTCGAGCTCAACATAATCTTCGCCAAGTTCAACATCAGATTCCTTAGTAGTAAAAACTTTTTTCAGATTGTCAAGTATTGCCATGTTACTCCTCTTTTCTTTGTTACTGTCAAATAACACAACAATATAAGCTTTTTGATATTGCAGTAGCTAAATGCAATTGGAATTAACGAAAACAATGTTTTGCAATATAGGCAATTCAGCTCGCAGAAAAACTGATTTCCAATCCTTTTAATAAGGCGTCTTCAATTAAACTGCCAAGCTTCGACTTCTTATGAATTTTTATTTCCCCACTACGAGGCACTGATAATTTTGTAACAGATTGTCCCGCAATTTCAAGATTTACAAAGCGGACAGGTCTTGTTAAGTAAAAGCTAATATACTTTTTAGCCTCCTTTACTTTGTATGGGATTGTGCCAATTGCGAGAATTTCTTGTTTTCTTTTTGTTTTTATTGGCACTATAACAGTCTGCTCACCGTAAGTATAGATCTCAAACTCAAGTTCTTTTGTCTCTAGATCTCGTACTTCTACTACTGGTCGGGCAAGATCCGCTTCTGTCATTCCTGTTGGTACTTTAACTTTCATTGTTAGCTCTAAAACTTTGGCAACTTTACCATCTTCAATAAATATTATTGTGTCGATAATAGATGGCATCATTCCGAGCTCAATGCGACCAACAAATCTCTGTATAGCATCGATTGGGTTTGTGCCGTGTACAACTCCAACAAGACCAATTCCGGCAAGACGTAGATCGGCATAAAGCTTGAAATCCTCGGTTACACGCATTTCGTCAAAGAAAGTATAATCTGGTCTTGTCAACAACATTACATTGTGAATGTCATCTCTATTGCCAAGATTTTTTGAATACTGAACGACTTCATCAGGGACTTGCAAATCTCGCGGACTTTCGATTGTCTTTACAATTTTGCCAAGCTTCAGATAGAATTTCGCCAAGGCAGAGGCAAAAGTTGTCTTGCCTGAGCCTGGCGCACCTGAAATTAAGATTCCTGCAGTGTTTCTGCTAAGTCTCTCTCGTAGTGCTGTTGGCAACTTGTAATCTTCTATTTCTAGAACTGCAATAGGTCGTACTGCAGTAAGCTCCCAGCCATCAGAGAAAGGCGGTTTAGTTATAACAATTCTGAAGTTTTTAAACTGTATAATTGTCACAGCCGGAGTATTCAGTTCGATGAAGGCGTTCTCTGCCAACTTCGTTTTTTCAATTATATCTGAAGAAAGCAATCTTATATCATGGCCAGATAACGCTTCTTTTTGTAAGTTAACGAAGGACCAAGCACCCGGTCTACCTTTCTTTGCAATCGGAATTGTATTTTCCTTTAAATGAATCGACATTGTTTCAGCATCAAAGAATTTTTCTATATCGAGTTTGCCAACTTCCCTTATTGGCAGGGGTGTAAGTAGCATTACAGAGATGCCAAGCGCTTCTGCAACTAGAGCTTGTACTCTGTCTGCTGTTATCAACGTACCTTCTCTTTGTACTGCTATATCCCTTATAATATCATCAATTGCGCCTGCTTTTGCACCTTTTATGTAAGCCTCAACAGGTTTAGCGCCTGCGAATTGAATAGAAATTTTTTTTGTTTCTGCAGCAATTGCCCGTAGTTCTTTTATTTCTTCTAAGCCAAGAAAACCTTCAGTTTGGTTTGTGTTTGCTTGGTGTTCCAGCTCTGCAAGGACTGCGTTAGGTATGATTATCTCACCTGAAATTTTATCTTTCTTAACCAAGTCGGATACTTGCCGTTCAATAAGAACGGAAGTATCTACGACATATACTTTTTTGTCTTTCATATAATATCAAGCTAGCCCGCGAGCCTTCTTGACTAACTCCAAGAAAGATTTTGTTGCTTTATAAGCATTTAGTGCAGCTTCTTTGCTGACAAGTGGTTTGATGGATAATTTCCACAAGTCAAGATAAGCGACAGAAAAGTCCTTTTCTTCTTTTGTTCCTAGAGAAAGTTTCTGGCTAGCCAGGATAGGACTTACGGAGGCCCCTTTGGGCAACTTTAGATACAGCATAACTAGCTTGTTTGCTGCGTTTAATATGTGTTTGACGGCAGCATCAGGATAGCTTAATTCTCTATTAAGAAGATAATCTGCGTAGCGCAACTTTTCCTCGATTTCTGCAAAAAGAGATGAATCAGACATTTTTACCAGAAATTTTTATTAAACTTCTTTCTTTTTGTATTATGTTTGAAATCTCTGTGACAAACTTTTTGGTTAAATTTGAATATCGCTTAATCAGTTCTAAGTCCAAAACAGATAAATTTGATTCTGATGTTGATAAGATATATTTCTCACCCTTCTTGAACCTTACAACGGAGTCCTTATCAAATTTTTGTATATCAAGCAGCTTTTGAAGTAGTTTGAAATACTTCACATCGAGCTTGTAACGAGGGGCAACTTTATTCTTATAGATACTTATCTCGGAGACAAAAGTTTTGTTATAAGCATCAAGCCTTTTGTAGTAGAACTCGAATTCTAGCAAAGCTTGAACTGCAAACCTAGCTGCATTTATAATATGTTCCATTATTGCAAGCAAGAATTTTGTTTCTAATACGAGTGGGTATGTAACGTAAATCATATGATCTGCTAGCTCGATCTGTTTTCTTGCTTGCTGTATTAGCTCAAGATAAGGTTCGCCCATTACCCACCAGCACCCATAAAATTTAAAGAAGGGTAAGAATAAAGCTTTTGCGCAAGGCGCGCCTCTGTAGCTCAGAAGTAGAGCGTCCACCTCGTAAGTGGAAGGTCGCAGGTGCGACTCCTGCCAGGGGCACTAACTTTAATTACCATATGAAACCATTTGACGTACACTGTCACTTATACGATGAAAGTTTCAATGCAGATAGAGTTAAAGTTATAGAAAAGGCCAGAAAAGTTCTCTCTGGCATTGTTGTTGTAGGCGAAGGCCCTAAAACAAATAGGAAAGTTTTAACATTATGTAAAAATTATTCAAAGTTCTTATTTCCAGGGCTTGCTATACATCCCGACCATGTGTGGAAACTTTCAGACAAAGAAATTACAAATGAACTAAAGTTCATTTCAGAGCAAAAAAATCTTGTTTGTATCGGAGAATGCGGCCTTGATTACAAATGGGCACCTGGCGAAAACTCTGAAGAATCTAAAGAAAGGCAAAAAGCAGTTTTTATTAAACAGATAGAATTGGCTAGAAAGTTAGATCTACCGTTAAATGTACATTCGCGTCGCGCAACTAGTGATGTGGTTAAGATTCTTAAAGAAAACAGGGCAAAAAAGGTTATCTTGCACGGATTCGTCACCACACCAGAAGAAGCTAGGAAAGCCACACGTCTTGGTTATAAAATAACAATAGGTACAACTTTGCTCTGGAAAGACAATAATCGACATTTAATATATTACTTAGAAAACTTTCCTCTTTCAACTTTTGTTTTGGAAACGGACTCCCCCGTCCTCGCCCCTATAAGAGGGATGAGAAATGAACCCTCAAATATTTCTCTTGTTGTAAAAGAAATTGCTAAAATAAAGAAAATTCCTGAAGACAAAATAATTGAAATCACAAATAAAAATGTTAGAGAATTATTCAAATTATAACTTTAGGCTTTATTATTTTATAGCTTAGCCGATATATGGCATCTCTTGTTCTTTATTTTTTTTCATCTCGCTAGCTTCTTTTGCTTTTTCTATGAATGCTTTTAGTCGCTCTTCGAATTCGCCAGCTCTTTTTAACAGTAATTTGTAATCGACTTTTAAGCCAAGGTATTTGTCGAGAACTTCAATTATCTTTGCAGCTGCTTTGTAATCTGGCAAATTACTATGCGTCTCAGCAAAAATTGCAGAGGCATTAATGTCTTTGTCCGCCTTGAGCATCAGAGCTGCTGACGGACCAAAAATAACACCTTCTCTTATTGTGCTTAAGCCTATAGCCTTATATTTTTTGCTTAAAGTTTCCTGGTTTGTATAATAGTATGCTTCTGACATCTTCTTCTCGATAGGCCCGCCAATCCCTTCTATTGAAATTATCTCTTTTGCATCGATTTTTTTGTACAACTTAAGAAGTGCGTCAGCAACTTCCCACTCCATTCCTCCAATACCAGTAACCGCTTCCAACACAACTAAGTTGTACTTGTCATTATGTAAAATTTCCAGTGGCTGAACTAGTCGGTTGTTATGCACAAATACTAGCGGAGGAAGTTTGGGAGACCACAACGAACCAATTGAATGCATCTTTAAATGATCCATCAAAAATTCCACTGCAATTGTCGCGACGAAGCCGAAGCCAGGAAAGCCTTCTATTATAATAGCATTCTTGCGTGGCTTAATTTTAAGCTTTAGTTGCAGTTTTTTGTAACCATTTGCTACGTGCTTAATTACAGAATTTAAGTCGCGATCCCCTAAATTTGAATTTGTCGGTCTTATTTTGATTGTAGGCGACATTCTTTTTTCAGTTTTGCTAAGATCTGGGAGTAATGGTGTGGCCATAACTTTATGATTCTTGAATAGTATTTATAGCTTGTGTATAGCTTGCGATATCTGTAGCAAAGCTTAAAAATTAAAATTTTAGATTTTAACCGCCAGCGGTCAAAGTACCGGGGCAAAACCCGTACCCATTCCGAACACGGAAGTTAACACGTTGAAATAGGAGTTTTGTCTATTTCGGCGCGGCTGAAATCCCGGTAACGTTTTGCCTTGTACTGGCCGGTAATCGGCCGGGAAGTGCAAAAAACTGCTGGCGTCTCATTTTTATAGTTCAAACTTATTTGATTTGCATGCAAAATAAGAATGAATGGCAAGCCATTGCAAAAGAAAGAATAGATATTTTGTTTAGGGAAGCAAATTTAGCAGCCAAAGAAGGGAACTTGCAAAGGGCTTCACGATATATTTTTTTAGCCAGGAAATTGGCAATGAAATATAATTTGCGATTATCAAGGGAACAAAGAAAGAAATTTTGCCACAAATGTTACAAATACCTCATGCCTGGAAAAAACGTTTCCATTAAAATTAATCCTAAGTTACAATCGGTTGAATATCGGTGTAAGGAATGTGGGCATACTAATAGATACCCTTATATCAAGGAAAAGAAATTAAAGTAACCAAATCGCCATTTTCGTCAAACAAAAATGCTGTATCGCCGGCGTTGTTCCATATTGGTTCTTTAGAATTCCAATAAAGTTCCGTTTTGGTGTCTATCCCAGAGCCGGTATAAAGTATAATTTGCATATTCGGCTCTAAACTTATATTTTTGAAATAGTAGAAATGTGTTGCTTGGTCCTTAATACTCCACTTATCTATGTTAATTGTCCTAGCGTCTTCATTCTTAATTATGACAAACTCACCATTCAGATTTTCATTATCGTTGCCAGGAGCGTCATAACTAACTTCTAATTTAATGTTATAATTCGCAGTTGAGCTCCATAATCCTCTTTTGTTTTTCTTAGCCTCTTGTTCAAGGCAGCTAAACAATGTGGAGTATTTTGTATTCGGCTCAACCGGATAAATTGTTGCAAGGCCCTGCCGCACAAGCTCCGCATTTATAAACTTGTCCTCTGTAAATGCGTATCTTAACAATCTACCATATTGGTCTTTGTCTTCAACGTCCCTTGCCAGCATTATACCATTTTCAGACAGTTTTGTTGTTAGTTGAGCTGCTTCAGCAGACCATTTAAGCCCTTTTTCAGGCGTATTTATTCCAACAAAACGAACTTTGTCGCCATTTACTAGCTGAACTGTATCGCCATCTAAGATTTTCATTACGGTGAAAATTCTTCCCTGATTTTCTTCTATGATTTGAGGAAGCTTTGCAATCTCCTCTTCGCAATTTATTTGTGGTTGCAGAGGAATTAAGCCACCTATAATTGAGCATCCACTAACCAAAACCAGTGCAACAAACAACAATAGTAATAATGAAAATGGTCGGTTACACATAAGCTTTTATGTAAGCTTTTGTTTAAATTCTTTATGAAATATATTAGAGTTAAGGTGAAACCAAATCGTCCTGAAACGAGAATTGTTTCTCAAACCTCAGATGAAGTTATTGTGGAGGTTGCCGCTTCCCCTAGAAACAATGAGGCTAACATAGAATTAATAAAATTTCTTTCAAAGCATTTTAATTCTAATGTTAAGATTCTTAAAGGTAAAACATCTAAAAACAAGATTGTTGAAATAGATATTACATAAGTACAATTTCAATAACTGTGCCCAGGGCAAAGTAAGCTCGGATTCAAACTTTGAAGCATCTGTACTGATTTTTTTAATTCTCTCAAATTTCCAGTTGGCAAGTCCCACCTCCCAATATTATCGTTACCAAACCAGCAGTCGCCTGAAAATAGTATTTTGTAGATTGGTTCATAAATAGCTATACAGCCAGAAGTATGCCCGGGAACCTTCAAGATTTTGAATTTGTATTGTCCAGCATATATTTGAGTTCCATTACCAAGTATTAAATCGACTTTGAATTTTTCGACAGGTTGAATTACGGCTTCGTCCATTGCTTTAATGTGAGCTGCGGCTTCTTCTGAGGCCGCAATGCTGCAATTAGGATTTTTTCTCTTTACCTCTGCTGCTCTAGCTATGTGATCAACGTGACAATGTGTTAAAATTAGAAGGTCAACTGGTCTTTCCAGCGCAAGGCCAGCATCGATTTGTACTTTCTTTACGTCATCGATATAATAGATATTAGCTTTGAAATTTGGCTCTTCAAAACATAATATTTTGTCAGTTATTTGTTTAAATTTCATTGTTATTTCTTATATTACAATTTAAGTACTATCTTTTGGCTTCAATCTCTTTCTGTAAATCTTTAATGAAATCGTTAATCTTGATGCCGAATTTCACTTTTCCGCCTCTTGGCCGAACCGCAATCGTGTCAGATTTTTCTTCTTTATCTCCGGCTACAAGAATGTAAGGAACTTTTTCGATTTCTGCCTGTCTTACTTTATACTCTACAGTATTGCTGCTATAATCCGTCTCAACACGCAAACCGGCATTCCGGAGCTGCTTCTCAACCTTTTGTGCATAATTTAAGTTTCTGTCTGCAAATGTTAGCAATTTGACTTGCACTGGAGCAAGCCATGTTGGGAAAGCTCCACCATAGTTTTCTATTAAAATGCCAGTAAAGCGCTCGATCGCACCAAGTAAAGTACGATGTATCATAACAACCCTATGTAATTTATTATCTGCTCCTATATAATTCAAATCAAATTTTTCAGGAAGATTAAAGTCGAGTTGTATTGTTAAGCATTGCCATTTTCGGTTTAATGCGTCAAGTCCATGAACGTCTATTTTTGGGCCATAAAATGCTGCTTCGCCCGGCATTTTAGTATATTTTATTTTCTTTTTATCTAAAACTGATGTTAGCGCCGTTTCGGCTCTTTTCCATATTTCCTCAGAACCAAGATACTTTTCTTTCTCCGGGCCTCGCAAAGATAGCTCGATTATATAATTTTTAAAGCCAAATTGCTCTAGCATCCAGAGTCCGAATTCTAATACAGATTTTATTTCACCTTCAAGCTGATCAAGTGAGCAAAAAATGTGCGCATCATCTTGCGTTATGCTTCGCACTCGCACTAAGCCGTGAAGCGCACCGCCAAACTCCGGTCTGTAAACTGTTGCAAGTTCACAATATCTAATTGGAAGCTCTCTGTAACTTCGTGGTTTAAACTTGTAAATTTGGATGTGAAAAGGGCAACTCATTGGTTTAAGCAAGTAATCTATTTCATCGACTTTCATTGGAGGATACATATTTGCTTTATAAAACACCCAATGCCCAGACGTTTTCCATAAGTCAATTTTACCAATATGTGGCGTAAACACATATTGGTAGCCGCGCTTGTCATGTTCTGTTTTCCAAAAGTCTTCTATTACTCTTCTTATGATAGCTCCCTTGGATGCCAAAGTGGTAATCCGGGCCCAACGGTTTCTGAGTAAATATTAAACAAATCTAGTTGCTGGCCAAGTTTAATGTGATCTCTTTTTTCTGCTTCTTCTCGCCTCTTCAAAAAGGCGTCTAATTCTTTTTGTGTTGGGAAGCTAATTCCATATATGCGTTGGAGCACTGGTCTTTTTGGATTGCCACGCCAATAAGCTGCTGCAGTGTTTAGAAGCTTAAAAGCACCGATTTGACCAGTTGATTTTATTAAGGGACCGGCGCACAAATCTATAAATTTGCCATGTTGGTAAAAAGATATTTCTTTATCCGGAATCTCTTCCAAAAGTTCAAGTTTATACCTTTCATTTTTAAGTATCTTTTCGGCTTCTTTTCTTGGCAGCTTGAGATGTTTAAAAGCTAAGTCTGCTTTAATTATTTTAGCCATTTCTTTTTCTATTTTTGCTAAATCCTCTGCAGTAAAAGGGTCGCGCTTATCGAAATCATAGTAAAAGCCTTCGTCTATAGCTGGTCCTATGCCTAATTTTACATCAGGCCAGAGACGCTTAACAGCATCCGCTAATATGTGGGATGTTGAGTGCCAGAATGCCTTTTTATCCTTCTCCGTTACAAAGGGAGTCTTTACCATGCTAAAGTTTATGTTAGGCTCTTTATAAAGTCTCCTACACTTTTAATTGCGATTTATCTTTAACGAATATTTTTTAATTTTATACTTTTAATTTTGGAAATGACTTACGCAGATGATATTATTGCTGGAAAGTACAAGATTCCAATAAGCTGGCTCCATACGCAAGCTTATTGCGAGTACCAAATTTTTCTAGAACATGTTAAAGGAATTTCTGTCGATAGAAGTATTGCGATGATTGTAGGTGCCGAAAGCCATGCAAAATTAGATGCAGAGCATGCGGCGAAGGTTGAAGAAATTATGAGCTTAGAAGAAGTTCTTGTCCAATCAACAGAACGAAAGGTTACTTTTGTAGCACGTGAAGTTGGTGTCGAAAACCTCTATTTGAAAGGTATCATAGATGAGATACGGATAAGTCCTGCAGAAATTATAATTATAGACGACAAGCCAACAAAAGGAAAAGCTTGGCCTGCCGATATAAGACAAGTCTGGGGTTATTGCTGGGCTTATTCAGATCAATATAAGCCCGATAGAACTCTTTATGGTGCTGTAAGGGACAGAGAAACGCAAGAATTTGTGTGGCAGGAACCTTTTACAGAAAATGCAAAAAAAGATGTAAAAGAAGCAACATTTAGAATTATAGATATTCTTAAAGGAGTTAGAGCTGCAGTTCCTACAAGAAAACCGCAAAAGTGTAAGCCATGTAGGTTTAGAAAAGTTTGCGATAAATGTTTAAGTACTTAACCACTTATTAGCCAATTGTCCAAATTATTACCAAATTTACCTAGATTGAGGCTAAGTTAAATTGTTTAATTGTCCAAAATTAAAAGATTAGAAATTTACCTAAAGCCCGAATTTTCCAAAAGTATTGCACACATAATGATTCAATAGATTTATATTATTCAATTGTCCAAAAATACTAATGGGGCGCAGATCTGGTCCACATCAATATAAGCTTGAAATGATTCTCTACGTCTTGAAGGCACATCCTCAGGGTTTGTGGGTTCGTGAGATTTCTAGAATTAGTGGCCTTAAAAAATCAACAGTGTCATATTATCTGCAAAATTATCTTAACAACAGGATTGAAATAGTACATCAGACAAATCATATAAAAATAATAAAGTTAAAAGCCACTGAACAAGGCCCAAGCTATTGCCAATAATTGCTAAAATTAAAAATTAGATTGAACGTTCATATCTGCGAAAACTCTTAAAAATGATTTTAAGGAATAATCGCTATGGCAAAAGCGATGGCGACACCAAGAACATGGTGGCTTCGAATAAGGTTATGGTTTTTACTGACGGTACTATTTGGAATTACTTATGGTCTTGTTTCGGTTGTTAGCTATATTTTAGGAATCGGCAATCTCATCTTTTATGGAGTTGTTGCAATTGGCTTTATTCTTTTGCAATATATGATCGGTCCTTCAATTGTAAACTGGACGATGCGTGTCAAGTACGTTGATGAGAAAGAAGAACCAGAACTTCATAAAATGATTGAAGAATTAGCAAAGGAAGCTGGCTTGCCAAAACCTCGTATCGGAATATCACAAACGCTCATTCCAAATGCATTTGCATTTGGCAGATGGAAGTCTGATGGTAGAATTTGTGTCACGCAAGGCATCCTAAAGCTCTTGGACAAAAAAGAGCTTCGTGCAGTGCTCGGCCATGAAATGTCTCATTTAAAGCACAGAGACGTTGTTGTCATAACACTATTATCTGTAATACCGTTAATTTGTTGGTTCTTAGCCAGAGGAACGTTGTTTTCTGGCAGCGATAGAAAAGGTGCTGCTGCGACAATTGGTATTTTTGCATTCGTTCTTTACTTTATTACAAATTTGCTTGTCTTATACGCAAGCAGAATTCGCGAGTATTATGCAGATGCAGGTTCTGTTTCACTTGGCAATGAGCCACATAGCTTAGCGTCTGCTCTCTATAAATTGGTTTACGGCGCTGCAAAGACGCCGCCACAAATGCTTAAGCAAGTTGAAGGTATGAAAGCTTTTTTTGCCAACGATGTTAGCAGGGCACATGATGAAATCATAGCATTAAACGAATTAGACGTAGATAAATCAGGCACATTAGATGCTAATGAAATCGCGCTCTTGAAGAAAAAGCATATCAGGTTAAGTTTACTAGATAAACTAATGGAGCTAATGAGCACGCACCCTAATATGCTTAAAAGAATTCAAGCTTTGGCGGAGATGAAGTAATGACGATTAGTAACGACGATAAAGATATGCAGCAAGCTATATATGAATATTTGAACTTGTGGGAAAGAATCGGATGCCCTTATACAATTTTACAAAGAGAATATAAATGCGAACTTTGTTCTATTGATGGCAAACCTTGCCATTTTAAAGCAACAATTTTTGGCCCTTACTGTGACAGGCATGGCGACAGTGTTGGTATGGATAAAAAGGCTGGCAAAAATTACTGGAAAAGGTTTTTTAAATACACTCAAATATTGGACTTTTCTGAATATAAAGAAATTTTGGAAGAGCTTGTTAAGAATCGTAATGCTGGGTGCTTGGATGGTTTGCTCAGCAGCCTTCAGAAAGCCGCCGAGGCTAAGTGGGGAGATAAAATAGAAAATGAAGAAAACTACATTCGTAATTACTAGTATTTTGTCATTAGTTGTAGTCGTACTGGGCTTTATTGTTACACTCTTACAAAACTATCTTGTATCTTGGCTACTTATTGCTGCTGGCGGAATTTGCTTCTGGTTTGTATTGAAAAAAGCTAAAAAGGAAGACTGGTTTGGCAAGCCAGTAAAATGAAACCAAAAGCTCTTGTTCTTTTGTCTGGCGGATTAGATTCAAGGCTAGCTGTAAAGCTCTTGCAGCAACAACTTGGTAAAAATGTTTCTGCAGTTTATATTAAATTGCCCTTTGGCACTCGCTATAGCAAGAATTTTGAATCTTTAAAGGAGTTTTGTAAAAAAGAAAAGGTTTCTTTGTATGTAATAGATTGTACGAAAGGTAGGCTATTGCAGGACTATCTCAAAATCGTAAGAAACCCCAAATACAAAAGAGGCTCTGCGCTAAATCCTTGCATCGATTGTCATATATTTATGCTAAAGCTAGCAAAAAAGCTTGCTAAAAAAATTGGAGCAGACGTTATAGCAACAGGCGAAGTTCTTGGTCAGAGGCCAATGAGCCAGCACAGGTCAGCCTTGGATTTAATCGAAAAAGAGGCTGGCTTAAGAGGAAGACTTCTTAGGCCGTTATCTGCTAAACTGCTGCCACAAACAATTGCAGAAAAAGAGGGGTGGATTAAAAGGAATAAATTATGCGGCATTAGAGGTAGAAGTCGACAAAAGCAACTAGAATTGGCTAAGAAATTCAAAATTTCTTTTCCATCACCTGGAGGCGGTTGCTTACTCTGCGAGAAAGAATTTTGCAAAAAAGTCGGACCTTTGCTGAAAAAATTGTCCGAACTTGACATTGAGTTACTAAAGATAGGGCGACATTTCAAAAAGAGTGCAATCGTCTTAGGAAAAAATCATGAGGAAAATCTAAAATTAAAACAAATTCATGACCGATTCAGAAAGGGTTTTCTGTTGGAGCCAAAGGAGCCAGGCCCTAGTGCTTTTGTAAAATCTAAAGTGCATATAAGCGAAGCTAAAAGGCTAATTCAAAAGTATTCAAAGCATAAAATCAGGACAATTACAATAAAATAATAATATGAAAATTCACATTAAGACTTGGGGTTGCACAGCGGCACAATCTGATAGTGAGATTATGGCTGGCCTGCTGGCAAAAGAGCGCCATAAGCTCGTACCTAATGAAAGAAATGCTGACATTGTAATATTAAATACGTGCACAGTTAAGCACAGGGTTGAAATTGACGAGTTAAAAGAAATTGAACGGCTAAAGAAAAGGGGCAAAAAAATAATTGTAACAGGCTGTCTTGTCCAAGATGGCCAACATTTTGACAAATTAAAAGGAATTTCGCTAATTGGCTTGAATGATCAAGATAAAATTGTAAAATATGTTAAAGTTGTTGCAAATGGTAAAGTTATAAGACAGCTCTCGGCTAAAAAAATAGACAAGACAAATTTACCCGTTTTAAGGACAAATCCAGTTATTGAAAAAATACAGCTGGCAACGGGCTGCGCATCTGAATGCACTTATTGTGCAACAAAGCTTGCCAAAGGCAACATTTACTCATTTTCAGAAGCGAGAATTCTGGCGCGGATAAAAGCTGCCATTAACGACGGTGTTAGAGAAATTTGGCTAACTTCACAAGATAATGGTGCTTATGGTCTTGATAGAGGAACAAATCTTGCAAGTTTACTAGAGAAAATATGTGCAATTAATGGCGATTTTTTTATCAGAGTTGGAATGACAAATCCTCAATGGGTAAAGAAATTCTTACCACAAATGATTGAAGCTTACAAAAATCCAAAGGTTTTCAAATTTTTGCACATACCTGTGCAATCAGGTTCTAATAAAGTACTAAGAGATATGGCACGAGGTTATAGTGTTGAGGATTTTAAATCAGTTATTAAAGTTTTCAGGAAGAAAATTCCAAATTTAACAATTAGCACAGATATTATCTGCGGCTATCCTACTGAAACAGAAGCTGACTGGGAAAAAACTATAGAGCTAGTTAAATGGCTACGGCCAGATGTCATAAATATTAGTCAATTCTGGCCACGGCCTGGTACAGCTGCGGCGAAGTTAAAACAGCTTGGTGGCGATATAAAGAAAGAAAGAAGTAGGACACTAACAAAATTGTACCAAGAGCTAGCCCTCATGAAAAATAAAAGTTGGATTGGTTGGAGAGGAAAAGTATTAGTGGACGAAAAAGGCCAAAAAGGCGGGTTTATAGGACGAAATTTTGCTTATAAACCTATTATTTTGAAAAGTAAAATAAAATTGAAATTAGGGACTTACCTTAAAGTAAAGATTGTTGGGGCAACTCAGAATTATTTAATAGGTGAAATTTGCTGAAAGTTCTTTAAGTTATTGTGATTCCAAATAATAATCCTATTACATAGCCTGCTGCAGCTGCCAGTAGTGCAACGGTGAGCATCTCCAGGCCTGACTTAAGCCAATTTCTTTTAGTTAATTTAGTTTTGTAGGCGCCAACTGCAAATAAAGTTGCACCTGTGCAAATTAATGCTATAATGCTAGCGAGCTTTGTATTTCGCAACAAAAACGGTAAAACCGGAAATAGCGAGCCAAGCATGTAGGCGAAAAAAATTACAATCGCGCCTTTGATTGGGTTTTCGTATTTTTCAGGCACTATGCCTAGCTCCTCTTCTGCAAGTAATTTTAAGCTCATTTTTTTGTTTGTATTAAGGTGTTTGAGGAAATGCCTTATGTCTCTATCCGTTAACTTTGCAGCCCTGTAAAGGTGTTTTATTGCTTTGTATTCTTCGCCCGGCCTTTGCAGTCTGGCTTCTTCTTCCTTTATTTGCGCATCTAGAACTTCTCTTTGTGACTTTGTTGAAAGATAATCGCCAGCTGCCATACTAACCATGCCTGCAAACATCGCTGCTATGCCTGAAAGCAAAACATTAGTATTGGGAACGCCTGCAGCTGCAACTCCAAGAACCAGGCCAAGATTTGTAATAAGAGCATCTTCCATTCCGAAAACTAGGTCACGAATCGTATCTTTTATTTCGAAAGAGAGTTTCGCAGTTTTAATCTTTTTAAATTTCTTTTTGCTCATTTTCTTTTCGCCTTTTCGGGCCAGAAAGCCCAACCAGCCAATAACGCGGCAATGCCTGCGGCAATTGTTACTATTAAGAATGGTGCTAGAGGATTAGCTAAGTATGTTGCAAATAAACCTCCTGCAAAAGGTCCAACAATCAAACCAAAGTCTTTTGATGTATCAAAAACGCCTGACATTTCTCCATAAAGATTTGCTGGCAAAATTTCAGTAAGCAGAATCCAAGAAACCGCTGCTGCTGCAAACAGCGCCGAAAGGACAAAGACTGTTGGGTTCGTTGAAAGAAACATGAAGTAAGCTGACGTAAATAAAATAAGGAAGCCAGCGGTTATTATATACCGCTTGCCAACTTTGTCCATTACAAAGCCTGATGAGTAATACAGTGCACCTTCGATGGCCATCATTGCGCCCAATACTAAACCAACGCCAGCTTCCGAAAAAGCAAAACGCGTTATCCCTGCTAATGGTACGAAAGCCCATTCAATTGCAATCCACATATACACTATAAGAGTCAGAGTATAAAGAGGTGGGGCATACTTATGTATACCGAGAAATTCCTTAAGTATTATCGCTAGCAATGCTAACCTGGCTTTATGTTTGTGCCCCTTTTCCTCTTTAGTAAATTTTTTGGCTTTAAGCCCTCGGAAAATTGCAAGTCCAACGCCGACCGCTGCAAACATTAAAACCCAAACCAGCAGGAAATTGTGCTTATCAGAAAAAAATGTTGCAATTGTGCCTGCAACTATTGGGCCGAAGATCCAGCCGACCTGCGTGAGAGACATATAAACACCTTGTGCCTGCCCAAGCATTTTTCTTGGGCTGAAATCCCGCACCAGCACGGCGGATGGTATCCAAAAAGCTACTGCGAACATACCAAAAATTAATGAGAGAATGGCTACTAAGATTAGGTTTTCTACGAAAAAGTAAACAAGACCTATTAAGCCCAGCACAGTCATTGCTAGGAGAAGTATATTAATTCTTCCATATTTGTCGACCGCTAGACCAACTGGAATTTCTAACAGTAAAGAAGCGACATAAACTAGCGAAACGATGATGCCGACGATTGCAAAACTTTCTGCCCTGTTCTCTGTAAAAATAGGAAGTGTAAAATCGTAAATTGCAAATGCCAGAGTTGCAATAAAGGCGATTGCTGTAGTTTTAAACACGCCTGAAAGTGCTACAAGTTTGCCATAAACTCTGAAGCTCATTAGAGATTAAAATAGATATAACTATATTAAAAAGTAAGCCACAACGCCCAAATAACGATTTAGCGTTTTTTCTTTGCTTTCAAATGTTCTAATTTAATTTTTTTCACATTTGGTCGCCAGATTTGCGAAGGCAACCACGCGGGTCTGTTTTCGGGTGCAGTCACGCGCTTTCTTCCGCCTTTAAAGATATGTAATCTATCAGTTCCGCGTTCCCTTAACTTAATATCTACAAAACCACGTGTTGCGGCTTTTAGTGCTGCTCGTCTAGGCGAACTCCCTGTGAAGACATGGTTTGTATCCTTACCACCTTGCATCAAAACATAGTATTTTACAGCCATAAAGCACCTCCAATAAAACAAACCTATAGAGATATATAAAGCCTTCGCTATTTTGCAACTTTAATGTTATAATATGTTTAATGTTGATACTCAAAGTATTTAAATTGCCTTAATATGTTGATTCAATGGTTACTGTTATAGGAATAGACCTTGCTGCTTCTATGCATAATGACAGTGGTATTGCTGTGATTAACAATGGTAAAATTGTCGAGACAAGGATTGTGAAAACAGAAAAGGAAATTCTTAATTTTATTTTGAAATATAAGCCAAAGCTAGTTGCAATTGATGCACCACTGAGTTGGCCATCTGACACTAAAGATAGATATAGACAGGCAGAGAAGATTCTTCTCGTAATGGGTATACGAACCTTCCCTCTTCGCGGATTTAAAGCGATGGAGCTTCTTGTAAAGAGGGCTATAAGGTTGGCAAAAACGCTGAAAGAGAATAATTTTGCGGTGATTGAAACATTTCCTTCGCCACTGCGAGCACACTTTAACACAATTACAAAAAATCCTCACGTTAGAGACGCCATAATCTGTGCAAATGTCGCAAATCTTTATCTTAGAGGACAAACGATTGCGTACGGCGATAAGAAGGAAGGACAAATTATTCTGCCATTACGATAAATAAACACAGAAGCTCACTTAACTGGAGCTTCTGCGAACTGAGCTCGGACTTAGCATACTGCATTACAGCAGTAGAGCCGTCTCGGTACAGAATACCTAGTCGGCTTCCAAGTTGCTCTATCTTTATTCAAAGATATTTTAAAATTTAAATCTTCGTCTTTATTATTTTATTTATTTTCGATTCTTGGAGCTAGAATGAAAGACATCTGCAACTTGTTGAGGGACTTAAAATCTAGCTTTAGCGGGTAATCTTTTGCAAATTGCACTGTAACTGCATCTGCAAGTATTGCTGCGCGAGCCATTTTCCTAAGATATTCAACGCTATAAGTGGCCTTAACAGCATCCCCAACGGCTATTTGGAACAGGGGGTCTGCTCCTTTTGTCAGCTCGATACGGACTTTTGAGCCTATATCTCCTGCCGAAATTGCAAAAGTGTTTTTGTCCGCTTCTAAAACAACCGCGTCACCTGCAATTGCAGCATCGTCGATATAATCACGGAATTCTGCTGCATCTAATTCTATTGTTGCCATAAAATCGAGACTAGGTATCTTTCGTTCTTTGCCTTCTCTTTCCAACAACGGAACAAAAAAGTTTTTAGTAGACTTACCTGAAATACTGATTTTTAACTTGTTTTTATCTAGTGTCAATGTTACGGGGTCGGTGGGCTTCGCCCTTTTCACAGCTTGTTTCAACGCCTCTAAATTGACAGTAATATCAACAGGCTGCTCAACTCTATATTCCATAAAGGCAGATGGCAGTATGTTTAGAATAACCATTGATATATTTGCGGGGTCTAGAGCAAGCAACTTTATGCCTTCTTTCTGAAAACTGAAGCTCGCCTCTGTTATAAAGTCTGACAAAATCGATACTGTGGCGTTTAGGATGCGCGGTTCGCTAAGTTTAGCGATGAACATAATTTTATGGATAGCAGATAGCTTTTTATTATTTTGTACAGCAAACTATACAGTTTAGTTACACTGTCCAAACTCTGCCCTTAAAATATCTTACATAAATTATATCTACAATTGCTATTGCAAGCACTATTGCAAATATCCAAAGAGCCACTTCGAATACAAATGATGCCAAAGCGAGTGCTAAGAGTATAATTCCATAGACAATCCATCTCGCAAAATCGAATTCTGTTTCTCGCAACATCTTTTACCTCCGAATTGGTTTTTTCGCTTTTAATACTGCGTGTTGTTTCGGATGATCTGCTGCGCAGCCAAACAGCCAATCAAACAACCAAACTAAAAAAATTGCAACTGGTATTCCAATTATGAAAAATGGAGCGCCCTTGCCTGCTAGATAACCAAATGCTAGGCCAAGGATAAGCCATAGTGCCTCTTCTATACCTATCAATTCACGCAATCGTATTGGTAGATGAGGTTTAGTCATATTAAGGCGACACCGGCGGCGCTGTGCAAATTAGATTTTGTATGAACGAAGCTTCTCTGAAATACCACATAAGTACTATTCCAATTATAATCCCGAACAACAAAAGAAAAATATCTGTAGCTCCCCACATATGCATTCCTTGACCTTTTTTATCCATTGTGGCCTCCTTTATACTATCGTCAAATCTAAATATTTAAAGTTATTGCACTATTAATATATAGAGAATAGGAACTTTCGGGGGAAAAGAATGCTAACCTTGAACCAAATCGCAATTTCTATAATAATTATGGCTGGCCTGAGTGGCGGTACTCTTCTTTATTTTTACACTTATGAGGAAATCGATTCAATTAGAGCCAAGCTAAAGTTAAAATTGCCAAAATGGTTAGTGATTATGGTTGTTGGTGTTCTTGGCGCAATCCATGCCGTAACAATAGAAACACAATATACAGAATCACTTAGCTTAATTCTTTTTGCGTTTGTAATTTTGCTTGGCCTCTTTGGGATCGCCGAGAAGGATAAAAAAGCCACATTAAAGCGCATTATTACTGCAATTATTATATTTTTAGTGACTTTTGCACTTGTTTATTGGCTAAAAAATACTTTATTGTAAAGTTCCTTGTCGATTTTTGAAAAATCTTGTACCAATTCTGCCTGCAACTCAATTTCATCGCCACTACCCCAAACCTTTCCTAGAACCCTTACAGTTTGTCCCTCTTTTAGCTTTTCGATGTCTGCAGGATCATTCAACAAAACTAGCACAGAAGCAGAACCGTCGTCTATGACAATTGAACCTATATTAGCATTTTTGGAAATAATCGTTCCAAGCACTGCAACCCTGCCCATACTACTATTAAGCTTTGATATTTGAACTGGTATTGCGGGCGCTCGTCGCAATATCTTCTTCTCTTTCTCCTCTACGACAGGGACAGACAGTTCGTCAACCATAACGAGTGCAAAAATAAACTAAGAAATTTAAAAGATTATTGCAAGTTCAGCAAACTATTTGGTTTGAAAAAAACTATTTTTTAGCCCGCAGATTTTCTCCAAGTATATTTGCATTTGGTGCATCTGAAAAATTGCGTATCTACGGTGTCCTCGTCGCCAATAGCGCCTGTTGTGATTTGCGTCCACCAGTATGCTTTTTTATTACCGCATTTAGGGCATTCAGCATCTGCAATTGGGAAAGTACCTTCAATCTCTTTTGGAGCTCTTTTGAAAGTCCTCTCCTTTACGGGGCGAGGTAATTTTTCCTTAATTAGTATGTCTGATTTTTCGGCCTTGATGCGTGAGCCACATCTAGGGCAAATAGCTATCTTTTTACTAGGCAACATTAACGTCTTGCACTTGTGACAAAATTCCATTTTAATCAGCGCTCCTAGTACTTCCTCCATCTATAACCGCATTTCTTGCATATAAAGAATTGGGTTTCAGGCTCGTCAGCAGCTCTAGTTTGTTGTGTGTAAAAATAAGCTTCTTGGTGCTTGCATTTTGGACATTCTACAGCTATAGTAGGCATAGTTTCTGGAATTTCTTCACCTTCTTTAACTGCCGTAACAGCTTTTCGTTTGACAGTTTCCTTTATTTCGGCAGTTTCCGTCTCCTTGTAGCCACAGCTGCTGCATAAGAGACCCTCTTTGGCAGGTACTAGTAAGCCTTTGCATTTGGGGCAAAATTTCATGATACGAAAGGTAAAGTTTTCATATTTAAGTCTAACGGAAGAAGGCACAAATACTGTGTTTTTTGCGCTAAGTTCGCACAGAAAATTTGCTTACTTTAATATATTAACTAAATCTATAAATGCAACCTTAATCCATCCAATTAAAGGTACTCTGATAACAGCCTTACCCTTAACTTGCTCTTCTTTGATATCAAGCTCGAAATCTATCTGTGCAGGGTTGGCATCACCTTTTGTTTGTATCGTTTTATTTTTAATATCTATTGCTACAATTCTGTGTATTATAGGATCCCGTTTTCCAGAAATTGTAAAAACAATAACGTCACCAACTTTTAATTTTTCAATAGGTGCACCTTTCACGACAAAAACATCGCCTTTGTTAAAGCCATTAGCGTAAGGATAAGATTTGAATTGTTCTTTAGAGATATTATGCATCTCATACCATCCGGATTGCTGAGCCCACCAATCATCAAAGTTTGCATTGTGGTCCATTGAACTCGAGACAACCGCAACTAATGGAAAACTAGTGCTTAAAAGAAAGCCAATTAGTGGAATAATAACAAATTTTCCTATTGCTAAAATTAAGATTGCATCTACGATGAAAGAAGCTATAGACTCTTCATGTGCAATAAAATGCCATACCTTTCCAAGCTTAGTTGGATGCGCATCATAGTCATGCTTTTCTTGTTTCTTAAATAATTCTCTAAGGTGAAATGCCATTTTATTACATTTTTCTTTAGTTGTGCTGTGCTTGCTTAAGTAAATATTTTTTCTTTGTTCATGCTACGCTCTTCCTCTACTTTCTCCAAGTGCAATTCCTTGCCCAATGATGTGTGCAACGCGCACAGGCTCGGGCACCGCTCCATGTCTGATTGTAAGTTTTAAAAGTTGTCTTACTTCTCTTGCGGATAGACCTGCGAACTGAAAATATATTTTTGCAGTTTTGGCTAATTCTTTATGTTTTACTTTGTGAACTTGAGGTTTGCCTGCCCGTTCTATAACTTTCCATCTTTTGTCGCCATCTTTGAAGTGTCTCAGTGCTTTTTTAATTGACCTGAAATTAGGCATATTTCTTGTCACAACAATTACTGGTAGTTTTGTTTTCCTGCTAAGCTCTTGGATATCGATGACATTGAAGCCTGCCAGAGCAATGCCATCAAGCATTATTACGCGCAAGGAGCTTCTAACTCTCGAATTGTTAATCATTTCTACAAGCTTGGCTGTTGCGTCCGTTCCATCAACTTTTACAAAAGTGCTGAGCAAATTATCAAGGTACTCCGCGCCACGAAAAATCGCGCCAATAACTAACACATCCTGCTTTTGGCCTTTAATGTGTGCCGTATCGTCAATTCCAATAATTCTTAACTGCTTTTTTAGGTGTACCATACAGAAAAAATAAAATTGTTATTTTAATTTCTTTACTTCTTTGTCCAATTTATCTAGCTCGTTAGACAAAGAGTCTATTGCTAAATTCCAAACTTTTTTTGCATCTTTGTTCTTTGTTCTCAAAATAAACACTGGTTTGGATATTTCGGGATGGTCTAGTCTAAAGCTTGCTAGTTCGACTCCAGACTGTTTCCATAGCGCTTCTTTGATCATGTTTAGGAGACCGTGGTCAATTTCTGAAAACTTCAACTCTAAAAAGTCCTTTTCCTCTTTCAAAATCTCAATTTCCATACTTTCAAACTTTAAAATTTCATTTAAAAGGCTTTGGGATGTACAAGCACTCTAAATCTAGTGCATTAACAACCGGCTTTTCAAAGTAATCATCAACAAGCCGTGGGCAAGCAGTATTAACCCATGCTTCGATGTGGCTGAAATCGAGCAACATTGTATTTGTAATTATATCGCAAATGAAGAGGTAAGCTTTTTTTCCCAATTTCTCAAGCTTTTCTTTTAGCTTTACTGCAGACATTTGCAATTCATATTGGCCTGGCTTTGTTGACACGAGAATTCCAACAACTTTTGCGCTTTTGAAGCGCTCTAATTCTAGAATGTGCTTTTTTAAAAGATTCTTTCTTTTCCCCTCATCCAAAAGCGTCAATTGTCCTGTAAAGGGGTCAAATACTAGTATCGGCTTAGAGCTTTTCATAAGCAGACCGAAAGGGTGAAATTCTCCAGTGCCTATGTATAAAAAAGCTTCAATCTTTCTTTCTATAGCTAATGCAGAAGAGACATCGCAGCCAAGCACCTGTCCTTCCAGTAGAGCTGAGCCAGTTGGTTTACCCAAAAAAACAGTAAAGCTTTTGTCAGATAAAAACTTTTTAATTTTTGGCAGTTGACGGGCAAACTGTACTGTTGTAAGAAGACCTATTTTCTTATAGGAAATATCTGGTAAGACTTTTTCCAAGCCCTCTATAACACTTTTGTTAGCCTCGACTTCAATGAATATAGTTTTCATGCTTAATTGTTTACCCAAATAAACAATTTAAAAACTTTGGTTTGCGCCTAGATATAAATTACGGCAAAATATCCTTAAGTTTGTTTGGGTCCCAGCCAGCTTCTAGTAATGAGAGCTTAATT
Organism: Candidatus Nanoarchaeia archaeon; assembly: GCA_038851215.1. Taxonomy (GTDB): domain Archaea; phylum Nanobdellota; class Nanobdellia; order UBA10117; family UBA10117; genus JAWCLD01. Next base: position 27,293 of record JAWCLD010000001.1, read on the forward strand.
TGCTGCGGAGTGTGGCCTTCATCAAGCTCCTCTTTGATATAATCTTTTAGCTTGTCAATGTCATCTGTAGGTTTAAGGACGCCAGCTTTTCTTGCATGGCTTTTTACATGCTTTTCTGTCAATTTGCCTAGAATATCGTCAATGATATTTGAAGGCCAATTTGCACTCAACAATGCGGTTCGCACTTGCGCCGCAGTGAAGCCCATTTCAAGACATTTTCTAGCATATCTTTCAGCCTGTTCGATTTCTTCTGTTGGGACACTAACTTTGTACTGCTCTGCAAGTGCATCTAATTTTACTTGTGTAGCATGCGCTGCACTGAGTGCGTTGTTTATATCAGCCGCAGACCAACCTCCTGCAGCTAATTGCTGGGAAATTTCTGAAGGCGAATATCCTTGACTAAGCATTGTGTCAACTGCAGGTCCAAGCTCACCTTCTCCAGGTGTTTCGACGCCATGTGCTACTGTCAAAGCAGCCAGACCGTGTCTGCGTTTATACATATAATACAATCCACCTGCTATAATAGCAAGTATCACTGCTACCACAGTTAGCCACACATTTGTGCCTATCTTTTTCTTACAATCGTATGGACTTATTGCAGGTGTCTCGCCAGCAGCACTGTCGCAAACGCCATCACCGATAAGATATGGGCACTTGCAGTTGGGTGTACAAAGACCTGGACAAGCTACATCTTTAGAGCCGTCGCAATCCTCGCCAGCTTCAACAACATTGTTGCCGCAAACTCCCTCTTGAGAATCTGGCTTGCAATCCACTGGAGAATTGGCGTAATTTTCGCCGTACTTTACATCGCAAATGCCATCCCCTACTTTATATTTAGGTAATATGTCTTGATAGAGCGTCTTGTTGCAGCCTTCTGTTATATCATCAATCTTACCGTTGCAGTTGTTATCAACATAGTCACCACAAATCTCCGTGGCACCAGGATTGATATCCTTATCCAAATCGTCACAATCCTTTGCGCCGCAGTCTCCACCTTCTACAGCATAGCCGTCAGCATCGATATCTGTGCATTCTATTACCTTATAAACTAAACTGAGCTTTTCGCTTTTAGTCGGGTCTTTTATATTTGTGGCTGTAAAATTGATAGTATAATTGCCAATCTCTACATCCTTCGCCGATATTACTTCGAGCAAAATCTTATCTTTGTCGCCAACAGCTATTGTGCTATTTTTTGGCGAAATTTCGCACTCCCAGTCGCTTGGGCATTTTACAGAATAATCGAACCTACCAACACAATCATCTTGATTTTCAACTGTAATGTTATAAGAAACTTCTGTGCCAGCAGTTGCGCTGATATGTTTTGTTTTTGTACTAAGGCTTGGTGCTTCTCTGCTGCAAATCTTTATAGTATAATTGAACGTCGTGCTTGCGTTATATTCTGGATTTTCAAAATCGTAAGCTAAGGCGCTGAAACTATAGTCGTTAAGGCTTGCAGTAGTTGGTGAAGTTATTGCAAAAGGTACTGAGGAAGTTTTGCCATTTTTTATATCAAGAGTCGTACTGTTTGGCTGACATTTCCAGCCACTCTTACAACTTATATTCAAGCCAAACGTCTTGTCAGCGCCTCTGTAATTAGTAATTTTTGCGGTATAAGTTAAAGTATCGCCTTTGTCGCCACTTTGGCTTAACGGCTCTATGGCAAGGACAACAGGAAATACTTCTGCCTCGAAACTTATATTAGAGCTTTCGCTACACTCTGGCCAGCCATTTTCACAAAGCTTAGTGAGATCAAATACGCCTTCACAAACAGCAGTGTGCTGTCCTTCCGAAACGGCTGGGCATTTAAATTTCGCACCATTATTCGTCCACTCCACCAAAGAGCAGCGCGTTGTATTAGTATCAATGTATGCACTCAAAGCCTCGCACTTTAACGCGTTATTACAGGCCTGTGCAAGACATGTTAAATTAAATTCAGTATTTGGGCGTACTAAAGATGGTTCTAAGATAGGTGTGCTTAACCTACATTCATGACATGATAAAATTACAAATACGGTAGAGTTACCTTCAACATAATTTGATGCGCTTGCCGTTATTTCAGCTTCTCCTACTTGAGTGGGGGAGCTGAAGGTCACAGAGCATCCACCATTTGAAGTAACACATTTATTTGGACTTACAGAACCAAAGCTTGGCGAAAAGCTAATTATAATACCGTTGGCCCTATCCAATGTATTGGCAGTGATTGTTGAGGTCTCTTTTATAGTTATAATTTTGGGATTTGCGGAGACATAAAGTATCTTTTGCTGCGAGGAAACCGTTATGATTGTTTCTTGTCCTATCCCTTCATTATTAGCTGCATCGTAACATTTGAACTGGGCTTTATGAGTACCTACACTTTGTGGCGTAAATTCAGTTTGCCAGGTATTTGTATTGCCTATTTGTTTAGCGGATGCTTGCAAGACGGAATCGTAATAAAAGTCGCACTTGATTACTTTGACATTATCTATTGCGTTAGCGGAGAAAGTAGTAAGTTGGCCTACAAATGCTGTTGTAGGACTTACTGCAGATACTTTCGGCTTTTCCGTATCCGTGATTGAGTTAAATGTTGCGGTTACAGCTTTAGTTGCATCCATAATTATATTGCAAGTTCCAGTACCACTGCAGCCTGCGCCAGACCAGCCTGCAAATACGCTTCCAGAAGCAGCACTTGCTGTCAAAGTAACTGATGTTCCGCTAGCATAAGTTTCAGAACAATCTGCGCCGCAATTTATACCTGCGCCCGTAACTGTTCCAGAGCCGGTTCCAGCTTTTGATACTGTCAGAGTATATTGTGTTGGTAAACTCCAGGTACAGCCATCTCCTGCTGATTGATGTTGCTTGCATTCAGCTTCACCAAGAGTAGGACAAGCGTGTGGCGTTCCGGTGCAAATGTAATCGTTTATGAATTTGTCATAGATCCACCGGCAATTGTGAGAAATACAATTTGATTGTGTGAAATATTGGTTGCAGGGTTTGTGATTGCCTATACATTCTCCACTTTCTCCCATAGGTTGTGCGGGCGCGGCGAATTTGGCTAGCTGTGTGCCTGCAAAAAGCATAAGCCCCCCAAGTATTAAAATAAAGACTACGAAGAAAAGCGTCAAATTTTTGCGGAATTCTTTTGGTGTTTTGGCTGAAAACTTGTTTTTGAAGAACAAGTAAAGAAACACGCTTGCTACAATTATAACAAAGGCAGTAAATGATATTAAAACTAGATTTGGGTTACTTTCTGGCGAGACTGCTGCTCCTGTTATTTGGTTAAAGCTATGCCAGCCTAGTATTACTATACCTACAAGCATTAATAATATTATTATGACGGCAGTGGCCGAGCCTCGCATAGCCTTATTTAGAAAGGGACGTGAATATAAAAACTTTGCCTGAATTATTTCTTAACTTCGTCGAATGTGAAATGAGGTTCTATCGCTGCTTTACAGCTTTATAAATATCGCTACCAAGTGCTATTCCGCCGATTGTAAGCAACACTTCTAAACCGTCGATTAGCAATTGCATATATGGTTGTAGGGATTGGGCAAAATCATAATACGCTAAAAATGACGACGCGCCAATGATGCCAGCTAATCCTAAACTGTCAAGAATTATTCTCGAAACGTTCGAAACAGAACTTCTTATTGAGGTACTATAAAGTTCTAGCGCTTTCTCGTATTGCGCGGCAGGTAGACTATGGCTTAAAATCTCTGCAAGATCTGTGGGCTGCTGCACATTTTGGATTTCAAAAATATGATATTTTTTATCAGGCAGCAAGTGTGTCAATACGGGGCGCTCACCAGGCAACTGGTTATTGAGGTCATTCAAAACGCGCTTAACTTCATTACCCACAGCTGCTGGTACATAGATGAAAAGAGTTTGTGGAAACTCGTCTGTCTGCGTAACAAAGCATATCGGAATTGGACCCTTTCCTTCGTACTTTTTAATCTGCCTCAAGGCTGTCTTGTTTGGCTTTGGTATGTTTAGCATAGCTCTTTACTCACTTTTTAGGCAAGGTATTCGCAATTTTGGTTTCGAGGTTTCTTGTGATGGTGAGGTTTGCGCATAAGATTGTGGCGGTTGAGCCAATGGCACTTGCTCTGGCATTTCTTTTGATGTTTGAACTTTAGCTTCTAAGGTAAGTTGGCTAGATTGACTTTGTTGTACTGGCACGCTCTCTTCCTTTGATTTGTACCGTTTATACAACTCCTGCGCGCCATAAAAGATTGGAAGTGTTAAAAGACCGCCTGTAAGAGCGTAAGGTATCAGTTGGGGAGAACCGATACATGCTGCGACAATTCCGCCCAACCCACTTAGTATGGCTGCTATTTCTGCCTTACTCATAACCAAAAACAATACGTTAAGAATTTAAGATTACCGTTTCTGCAACAAGCATTATTAGTTAGTGAAACAATAATTAAAACAAAAAAAGAGAAAAAGGATTTTCAGCAATTACTTTAGTTTGCTGAAAATCTGTATGGCCATTGCTATAGCACCTATCAACACTAGGATAAACGCAATTACTAAGAAAATTATGTTTATCCACCCAATCGCTGTTGCAATCGTTGGAATTGCAGTTGCAATGGGCTCTAGTGTTGAAGCAAGGATAAGGAACACTGCGCCCGAGGCAATGTAGCCTAACTCCTTCTTCAGTGCTTCTACATAGCCGCTGTACTTTAACAGCGCTAGGCCTACCAATATTCCTATTCCAGTTCCAAGTATACCTTCCCAAAAGGCCATTTTGTCATGTCCTCCTTTGATTTTTCAAAGGATAATGTTCCATTTCTCAACTCAATATATAAGGCTGTTTCATTTCTAACCAGTAATTACGTTTTAGCCCTTCATTAAGTCAGCTGCTGCCCACAGACTACCTATTACTATTAATATAAAGGCTATTAGCTCCCAAGCAAATGTTACCCAGGCAGCTGCTGTGGATGTAGCTATCTTAGCTGCAAATGCTCCTGCGTTCCAGGCCAAGTCTATTATGTAAAACATTAGACCTGCCGCTATGAAACCAGCTGGCTTCTGCACTAGGTGCAATATGCCTGCGTACCTGAGTAGCACAAGGGCCGCAGCCAATCCCAAGACTAAACCAAATATTGTTCCTTCGATTGCCATTTTGCTCAACTTTTATAGTTAAATCATATTATATAAGAGTGTGTCACTCAGGTCTTGTAGAAAACATCGAAAATAATACTTAATAAAATTCTTAATTATGTATCAAGGTTTGGTTTTGTTACAACTTTCCTAAATGCTGTGTGTCCAAAATTAATTAGCAAATCGAAACCAATGTTCTTAAGTTGTAATGGCAAGTCGCAAGCTCCAAAATTGCTGCCTGCCCAGAGCCATAGTTGAGCCTTTAAGTTGCTATCTTTTAGCTTTTTACTTACTTCATCGTAGATTTTAGTAGCATGTTGTTTAAGCCCATCTGGCAATTGTAGACAAACCTTTGGGTTCTCCTTTTTTATTTTGGCTATTTCTGCTACAACTTTATTGATATTCAAGTTGTAATCCATAATTTGTTTACTCAACTATACATTTTTAAATTTGTTTATTGCTAATTAGATAGGATGGGAAAAGAAATAATCGACGAAAGGCTCAATAAGGAATTTGCTAGAACAGAAAAAGCATTGAAAATAATTAAAATTGTTTCTAATAAGAAAGAGGTGCGCGAACTCTACGATTTGGCAAAAAGATATTATGAAGATGCAAAATATTTCAAGGAAAAAGACGATTGGATTTCTGCCTTCGGCGCCCTTAATTATGCTTTTGGCCTTCTCGATGCGGGTGCAAAGCTGAAATTGTTTGATGTTTCAGCAGCAAAGGATTTGTTTATTGTTGATTAAGTATTGGCCTAATAGTAAAAAATTTGTTTGTAAATTAGAAAGATTTATTTTATTTATTTTCTTTATATTTAAAAGCGTGGCAATTTGGCAAACTTTGTTGGGCTTAGAGTTAGGGTATGCTGACCAGTATTTAGAAAGTATAAAAGAGGTTGCTGATTTCATCAAGCACAAGCAAGAAGCTTTTGAAGAAAAAGTTGAGGATAGAGGTACATTTTGGCTTGTAACAGAAGAAAGAGTGGGACAATTCTTTATACATTTCGTACCTAAAGAACTCTGGCCTATTTTTAGGCAAGCTCAAATCAAAGAGCCTCAAGAGCAGGCGTTGCTAGAGCAGAATTCCTTTTTATTAAGACAGTTTAGGCGAGCAGATGTAAGATTTATCTGTTACGGAATACCGAAAGACAAGATAAAATTATAATTTATCTTGTTGTGCAACCATTGCCGATTAGCTTAATAATGTTCATCTCATTTCGTTTTTTTATCAAAATGAAATTCAAACAACTTCTTGCAAAGCTAACTCATATTCCTGCAGAAATTTTGCCATCTAGCTATCAAATACTCGGTAACATTATGTTGATAAAGTTGTTAAATCCTATTGCTCTAAGACAAAAAAGGAAAATTGCTAGAGCTATTTTAAAGAGTTTTCCTTATGTAAAAACAGTTTGCTTGCAGAAAGGCATATTTGGAGAATTTAGACAGCCAAGAATTGAAATTTTAGCTGGTACTCAAAATACAGAAACGATTCACAATGAGTTAAATTGCAAATTCAAGCTTGATGTGGCAAAAATAATGTGGTCTAAAGGAAATCACTTTGAGAGGCGAAGACTATTGCGGCTTGTGAAACCGAATGAAATTATTATTGACATGTTTGCAGGAATAGGCTATTGGTCTATAATTTTAGGAAAGCATACTAAGGCAAAAAAGATTATAGCAATAGAAAAAAACCCTGAGGCGTTTGATTTTCTAATTGAAAACATTTGCCTAAATAAATTGCTAAACATAACTGCAATTGAAGGTGATTGCAGGTTTTTTATCGGCGAGAAGGCAGATAGGATTTTAATGGGTTATTTTCCAAATACAATAAAGTTCTTACCGCACGCTCTTAAACTTTCTAAGAAGGGAACGCACATACATTTTCACGAGCTTACTAGCGATTTGGATAATTTAAAAAAGAAAATTTCCAAATTTAAGGAGTTAGAAATAGAAAATATTCGAAAAGTCAAAGAGTATTCTCCAAATAAAACGCATTATGTCTTTGACCTAAAAGTTACATGAATAATGTGAATAAACTTCAAATAAGTCTTATTAATTTATTAGGCATAAATCTTTACTTGTTTAGGTGCAAACGCTTGGGCAAACTCTATTGCGAGCTTCTCGTCTTTTGTGGCTAGCCAGCTGTGAATCCTTGCTGTGAAGCAAACGCTACAAAGTGCTTTTTCATGTTCTCCACGACAAATGCTACAAGAAATCTTTCCGTAACGAGTTTTGTCTAGAATGTTACGGACTTCCTCTCGGTACGCCTTTATCAAAGATAATTTTCGCTTTTCTATCCAGATTTCGACCTTATCTGTGAGGCAAAGAGGACATATAGGTAGCGTAATCGTTGAGAAGCAAAGACCACATCTTGTCATAGCGTTCAACATTAGAGGTTTTTAGTAGTATATAAAGTTTTATTGCAAACAGAAAATAAATTTTCTAAAATTTTGAATTATTTTTCCAGCTCTGCCACAACCTTTCTTATAGTTTGCACTGCGTCAACATTTGCGGATATGGAGTCAATACCAAATTCAACAAGAAGCTTTGCCATCTTCGGATCCGAGCCGGCCTGGCCGCAAATAGAGCTTTCAACATTATACTTTTTGCAAATTTTTATAACATGTTCTATTGCTTGCAACACTGCAGGATGAAATTCACTGTATAAACTTGCTATAATGGTATTTCCTCTATCAACTCCAAGTATCAATTGTGTTAAATCGTTGCTTCCAATTGACGCAAAATCTATTCCTTCTTTGCAAAATTCCTCTATTAAAAGCACAGAAGCAGGCGTTTCGACCATTATTCCAAACTGTACTTTTTTATCAGAATTCAACAAACCGACATCTTGAGCAATTCCTTTTGCGCGCTGAAGTTCTTCAACAGAAATTACAAATGGCAACATTACCCCGAGGTTGGTGAAGCCCTCATCAACTAGTCTTTTAATTGCTCTAAACTCCGCCTTGAGCAGTTCAGGTTGGTCTAGGCTTCGTCTAATAGCGTGCCAACCAAGCATAGGATTTGCTTCTTTTGGCTCTTCTTCACCTCCCTCCAGCTCGCGATACTCATCTGTCCTAATATCAGACGTACGTACCCAGACAGGCTTGTCTTTGAAGTAGTTTGCAATTTCTTTGATTCCGTTGTAAATTAAATCTTCATAATCCTTTAACTTTTGGTCGCGAAGATATTTTGCAGGATGTATTTTGCCCGAAGCGATAATGCCTTCAAGACGGAGAAGACCGATGCCGTCGGCTTCGGTTTCTGCAGCTCGCCTCGCAAAGGCGGGCAAGTCCATTATAACTTTAACTTTAGTTTTAGTTTTAATCCCTATTACGGCCTTTGAAATTTTTGTGGGCTGTTCTTCTATTGTTGCAATCGACCCTTTATACACTGCTCCTGTAGAGCCATCAACTGTTACGACATCACCGTCCTTCAAAATCTTCGTTGCAGATTTTGTACCGACAACTGCAGGAACCCCCATTTCCCTACTTACAATGGCTGCATGACTTGTAATTCCGCCTTCGTCACACACAATAGCTGCTGCCCGCTGCATTGCGGGTACTAAATCTGGGTTTGTCATAGTTGTAACAAGAATATCACCTTTCTGTATTTTATCAAGTTCTTTTACAGATTTTATTAATTTTACAATGCCTGTTGCACGGCCAGGGCTTGCACCTAGTCCGCGTAGAATTGCCTCCGCCTCAATAATAATTTTTTCTTCGACTTTTGGCTTTATGGTTGTTACTGGCCTTGTCTGCACCAGATAAATTTTGTTTTTTTCTATTGCCCATTCAATGTCTTGTGGAGCTCCATAATACGCCTCTACATCTAGGGCTAGCTTCCAAAGAGCTTTAAGTTGGGCGTCCGTAAGCACTTGCTGTTTTTGCTTTTCTTTCGGCAAGAGTTTCTTTATTGTTTGACCTGTATAAGCGTCTCGTGTTAGGAAAAATTCTTGACCAGGAATATCTTTCTCTACAATTTCACCTGTTGCCTTATCAAGGATATAAGTATTTGGATTGACAGCACCAGATACAACAGCTTCGCCTAAGCCAAAGGCGGCTTCTATTACAATTTGCTTTTCATTATTTGTTGCAGGATTTATGGAAAACATTACTCCTGACGAATCGGAATTGATTTGTTTTTGCACAATAACAGCAATGGCAACTTTCATATGAGGAAAATTATTTTTTACACGATAATAAATGGCCCTAGCAGTAAAAAGCGAGGCCCAACATTCTTGTACCGCCCTTACGACATTGTCTTTGCCAAGAACATTCAAAATTGTTGCTTGTTGTCCTGCGAAGGATGCTGTAGGGAGGTCTTCGGCGGTAGCGGAGCTGCGCACCGCAACAAAAGATGCATCTCTACTCGTTACAGACAATAGAGCTTGTGCAGATTTAATTGTTTTAAGTTCTTCAGCAGCGTCTATGTAGTTGTAAAATTCTTTTATTTCGTCTTGCATTTGAGTTGTCATAGAGCTGCTAAGAATCATCTCTTGGATTTCTTTCGCAACTTTTTGCAAAGTTGCGGTGTCTTCAACATTTAAGTTCTGTAGCTTTTCCTCGATTTTCTTATCGAGCTTTCTTATTTTGAGGAAATCTTTATACGCATTTGCCGTAACAACAAAACCCGGAGGTACTGGAAAATGGGCATTAAACATTTCTGCAAGATTTGCTCCTTTTCCACCAGCTTCCGATATGCTGTTTTTGTTTAGTTGCTTAAACCACTTGCAATAGGCCATTATCATTATATTGCCAAAATAGCTTTTAAAAGTTCTCCGAAATCGATAGTATTAAAAACATATATTTTAGTATGAAAACATGGCAAAGCAATATCTCAGCCCTGGTTGGGCAGTTGTGTTTTGGATAATTCCAATATTAAATTTAATCTTGTTCTATTTCTGGAACAAGGTATAAAACAAAAAGTGGAAACTTGATATTAGTCCTGGTTTGCGAACACTTGGTCTGCTAGTTCCAATTGTTAATTTAGTAATGTTTTATTTTATCCTCAGAGACATTAGAGCACATGCTGGCAGGGTGAAGACGCTAAAGCCCTGGTTTGCAATTTTAATAATAATACCGTTTGTAATTCTTTATGTAGCTTACAAAATTCAGCAAGCTCTCAATACACTAGGTGTAGAAACAATGTAACTATGCAAAATTAGTCGGACTTTTTTACTTTTATTACACAATGCATTGGGAGTTTAGCCTTTGCCTTTGTTGCGGCCGTCTTTGCTAGCTTGAGCTTATCTTCTGGTACATAAATTGAAAAGATAACTTTGTCTTTGAATATTTGTGCAGCGTGACCTTCCGGTCTACCAAAACTCAGAGACATGCCTCGCTGGAAACGGTCGGCACCAGCGCCAGTTGCAAGAGGGTTTAGCCTTATGATATGATGTGGTACAACTCGTACCTTAGCCGACCAACCAGTCTTTGCAACACTTTCCATAACACGAACGATAACTTGTCTAGCTGCTTCTAAGGCATTATCTCGTACTTGGGCATTTTCGCTGGCCACCAATTGAATCTCATAAGGATAAACAACACCTTTGTCACCCATATCGTATTGTGCAATTTTAATATGTGGTGCTCCTTTAATGTAAGCTTTAGATTTAACTTTAGATACGCGTGTAAATGGTCGCTTAATTTTCCTGTACGACGAAGCTGGCCTTAACTTTGCCATACCAAGGTTTGAGAAAATTAGTTTTTAAGCTTATCCTATAATAAAATTTATTAAGTAAGTTTGATATTTTTTAAATATGAAAACATTTAATGAGCAATTCGCTTTACTTTTATTTAGTTGTTTTGCAGTACCTCTTGCAGCTTTGCAGGCTTTCGAGAGTGGCGTTTCTTTAACTATTGGCATGGCACTAGTTGCAATAATGTTTTTAGCATTTTCATGTGTTTTGGCAATTGTAGAAGTAATGCGCAAAAAATGGTGATTGCATACATTCTCGCAATAGTACGGTCGGGTGCGGAGAAAGAAGTTATAGATACCTTAAAAAAAGAAGCGAAAATAAAAGAGGTGCACATGGTTTACGGTGAATTTGATGTTGTGGCCAAGATAGAGTTAGATAGTATTTCGGATCTTAGCGATTTCGTTCTAGACAAAATTAGAGCCATACCTTATATAGAAAAGACTACTACACTAATAGTTGCAGGTTAATTTAAATCAATTTTTTACCTTTTGCTCTCTTGAAAAGCTTTTAAAAGACTCTTTTGCAGCTATCCGTAGAATGGTGTCCCCATTAGACGTCTCGCCACAAGCATTGGCAAAAGAGGTAGCTCAAGAACTTAAGAGTAAAATTGCAGCGCCAGCTTGGGCCAAATTCGTTAAAACAGGATCCCATAAGGAGAGGCCTCCGCTGCAAGAAGATTGGTGGTATATTCGCGCAGCTTCCATTATGAGAACGATTTATAGGAATGCGCCTATTGGCGTCTCAAAGTTGCGCACAAAATATGGTGGTACAAAAAACCGTGGTGTTAAACCCGAACGTTTTAAAAAGGCCTCTGGCTCAATTATAAGGAAAATTCTGCAACAGCTTGAAAAGGCCGGGCTTGTTGCGCAAAAAAAGGAAAAAACCCACAAAGGTAGAGTACTTACACCTGCAGGTATTTCATTGCTAACAAAAGCTGCGGCCAGAATCAAGGAAAATGAACAGTGAATTAAGAGAAAAATATATTGTAGACTTTCGAAAAAGGTTAGCGGAGGAAAATACAAAGGCTGAGCAACAAGCTTTTGTTCAGAGACAGCTAGAATCGGCTAAAAAATCTGTTTTGCTAAAATTTTTGTCAAAAGAAGCTAGGCAGAGATTGTCAATAGTTCGTGTAGGCCATCCAGAGCTTGCAGAGCAGATTGAAACTGCATTATTGAATGCTGCGCAATGTGGCGCGCTCAAAGGCGAAATTTCGGAGTTACAGCTCCGTGCAATTCTAGAGAGAGCTATGGCAGAGAAAAAAAATTTCAAACTAATTAGGTAAAATGGTCAAAGTCCAAAGTTCTGGAAAGAAAAAAAGACTTGGAAAAGCCGCGAAACAAACAAGATGGGCACCTTTTTGGGTAGTCCTTAAGACTGGCGGGAAGGGAAAGAAAAAACATCCTTCTTCTCTAACAACAGTGAAAAGAAGCTGGCGGAGGACTAAAATAAAAGCATAGCGCAAAATGGTAGAAAAAATTTACAACATACCACTAAGGCGAGAATGGCTCAAGGCACCAAAATGGCGACGTAGCAAAAAAGCCATTTCTGCAATCAAACTTTACTTGAAGAAACATACGAAAGTGCCTAATATAAAGCTTAGCAAGTGGATTAACGAAAAGATTTGGGCTCGCGGAGGTAAAAAACCACCAAGCAAAATTACTGTTAAAGTTGAGATTGATAAAGAGAAAGAAATTGCAAAGGCAGAGTTAGCAGAATTGCCAGAAGCCGCAAAGCGACTTGCCGAAAAAAAGAAAAAGCAAGAAGAAAAGGCAAAGAAAGTGGAGGCAAAGAAGCCTAAACCGGAAACACTTAGGGAAGAAACTGCAAAAGAGACGGCTGAGAAGGAGAAAGAAGAAAAGACTCCCGCCGCAATGTCGCAAAAGCAGGAAATGGCATTGCATAAGAAGTAAAGATTAGTATGCACCACAATAAACACATTTCAATTTTGAATTTTCACGGCGATCCAAATATAGGTTTACACGGCTTTGCTACAGATAGGTATTGCCTTGTTGGCAGATGTGTTGCCGATAAGCAAGTTGCGGATTTGGAGAAAAAGCTCAAAGTACCAGTATTTCGCGTTTGCATTTATGGTACGGACCTGGTTGGCCTTTTCGCAGCAGGCAATTCTTCTTTACTGCTATTGCCTCATATAATTTTTGAAAATGAGCTTGAAACTCTGAAAAATTTGCTAGAACCTCTTAAAGTTGTAATTAAAGTTATAAAGACGGAACATACAGCTTTTGGAAACAATATTCTTCTTAACGATAAGGTGGCTATTTTGTCACAAGTTTACAACAAGAAATCTGTCGTGGCGCTGAAGGCTGCACTTGGCGACCTTGGTGTTGAACAAATGAGTCTTGCAAACACTGCGGTGCCAGGCTCTGTTGGCAAGATTACAAACAAAGGCGGGATTTTCTCTCCGAACTTGTCAGATGCCGAAATCAAAATGCTTGAACGCTTATTGAAATTCGAAATTGGCCTTGGCACAGTAAACTTAGGTAATCCTTTTGTTGCCTCAGGTTTAATCGCAAACAGTTTTGGCTTTGCAATAGGCAGTTCAAGTTCTGGGTTTGAAATTAGCCGAGTAGACGAGAGTCTTGGCTTTTTAAGGTAGTCTTTTTAAACCTAAATTCCGTGTCTAATCTAATGACAGCACACTCTGAAGAAAACAAAAAAGTACTGCAAGAAAAATACATTGAACTGCAGTTGCTCAGTATGCAAATTCAACAACTGGAGCAACAACTCGAAACGCTAGACCAAAGAATGCAAGAATTTTTAAATTTGAGGGAATCGTTGCAAAAGCTCAGCACGTTAAAAGCAAATACTAAGTCATTGACGCCAATAGGACCTGGGATTTTTGTTGATGGCACTGTTGATACAACAAAAGGTGTTTTAATTAATGTTGGCGCAGGCGTTATTGTTAGAAAGACAATAGATGCCGCACAAGAAATAATTTCAAAACAACTTCAGAAGCTTGAAGAAATTACTTTAGAGCTTAGCGATAATTTACAAAGGCTTTCAGAACAAGCACACATAGTTGAAATGCAAATAGATAAATTAACATGAGGCAAGAAAATGTTTGAGTTCTTGAAAAAGGCGTTCAAATCTTTCTCTGATAAGATTAGCAAGCCTGAAGCATTCAAACCAGAGGAAGCTACGAAAATAAAGCTAGAATTGAAGGGCAAGCTACCAGAGCATAAGGAGCCTCCGTCACGAGCTGAAACTTCTGTAAATGTTGAAAAATTGAAGGTGCCCGAAGAGCTCGCCTTAGAAAGGCCAAAGGAGATTGAAAAACTTGAAATTGAAGAAAAGCAAAAAGGCCTTTTGCAGAGATTGGCCGCAGCTATTACGGAAGTTAAAATTACAGATGAGCAGTTTGACCGACTTTTCAAAGACCTAGAGCTAGAACTCATACAAAACAATGTTGCGTTCCCAGTAATCCAACAACTCAGGACTAATTTAGAGGAGGAGCTTGTCGGCAAATCTTTACCAAAAATCAAAATTGTAGAAAAAGTGAAGCAGATTTTGAAAAATACTATTCTTGAAACTCTTGAAACCCCTAAACCAATTGACTTACTTGCACTAGCGAAAGAAAAAAAGGTTAAAAAAGAAGCTTTTGTCCTAATGTTTGTTGGCACAAACGGCCATGGAAAATCGACAACAATTGCGAAGATAGCAAACTTATTTCTAAAAAATGGCTTCTCACCAATTTTGGCTGCTTCAGATACATTCAGAGCCGCGGCAATAGAGCAATTAGAGCATCATGCTAATAGACTTGGTGTGAGAATAATTAAACATAAGTATGGCGCAGATCCTGCGGCGGTTGCCTTTGATGCTATAAAGGCAAAAGATAAAGATATTGTTTTAATCGACACTGCGGGAAGGCAGACACCAAATACAAATTTAATGGACGAAATGGTTAAAATCAAACGCGTTGCGAAACCCGACTTAACAATTTTTGTTGGAGAAGCAATCGCAGGTTCAGATTTAGTTGAGCAAGCAAAAGCCTTTAATGAAAAGGTAGGTGTTGATGCAATAATTTTGACAAAAGCAGATGTTGATGATAAAGGAGGGGCTTTCCTTTCTGTAGTGCAGGCAATAAACAAGCCAATACTTTACATAGGAGTCGGTCAAGAATATGAGGATTTGGAAAAATTTGAGCCTGAAAAGTTTGTCAGTAAAATTCTTTAATATATTGCGACAGCTATCATTCGCAAGAAGCTTCTTGACATAACAAGTAGTCTTTTAAATTCCAAATTTCAAACAAAAGTATGCTGGATAGGCTTAGCGAATCCCTTAAGGAAAGTCTAAGAAAATTGCTTAAAATATCTTTAGTAGATAGGAAACTTGTCGAGTCCTTATCCGAAGACATTAAAAAATCATTGCTAGCCGGGGATGTAAACCCGCAACTCGCAACAAAAATTACAGATTCAATCAAAAAGCGAGCTTTGGAAGAAAAGCCGAGACCCGGTTTAACACATAGAGAACATGTCATTAACATTGTCTATGAAGAACTTGTTAAACTGTTAGGGGCAGAACCTGGTAAATTTGAAATTAAAGAAAAGCCGACAAAGATTTTACTTGTTGGTCTTTTTGGCTCTGGAAAAACAACAACTGCTGCGAAATTGGCAAAATTGTTCAAGAAACAAGGCCAAAAGGTTTGTCTTGTGCAAACTGACACTTGGAGACCGGCCGCATATGAACAGCTAAAGCAGTTAGCTGAAAAAATTAACGTTCCTTTTTACGGAATTAAAGAAGAAAAGGACCCCGTCAAAATTTATCAAAAATTTGAGCCCGATTATAATAGGTTTAATGTTGTAATTTTAGATTCTGCAGGTAGAGATGCTTTAAGTAAAGAATTAATTGAAGAACTTAAAAAATTAAATGAGGTTGTGAAACCTCAAGAAAAACTCCTTGTCTTGTCCGCCGACATAGGTCAAGCTGCCAAGGCACAAGCGAAAGCATTCCAAGATGCTATAGCCATATCTGGCGTAATTGTAACAAAGCTTGATGGAACTGCTAAAGGCGGTGGTGCGCTTTCGGCTTGCGCTGAGACGGGCGCAAAAGTCAAATTCATTGGTATTGGCGAACATATTGATGATTTTGAAGATTATGAGCCAAAACGTTTTGTTTCAAGACTTTTAGGACTTGGAGACTTACAAACTTTGCTGCGGAAAGCGGAAGAGGCTATCAACAAAGAAGAAGCTGAAGCGCTTGCGAAGAAGCTTATCAAAGCAGAATTTACTTTTGATGATTTGATGAGACAAATGGAAGCTTTGCAAAAGATGGGTCCGTTATCACAAGTGATATCAATGATTCCGGGTATAGGTATGGCAAAAATCCCTTCTGAATTGCTGAATGTTCAAGAAGATAAGATGCGTTCTTGGCGTCACATTATACAAAGTATGACAAAACAGGAGAGAAATAATCCTAATATTATAGATGCTTCTCGTATAAAAAGAATCGCTAAGGGCTCTGGAAAGTCAGAAGCTGAGGTTCGCGAACTTATCAAACAATATAACCAAATGAAAAAAATGATGAAAATGATAGGCGATCAAAAGCAAATGCGAAAGCTTCAGAAGATACTAGGGAGCAAGATGCCGAACATTTTACCATTTTAGTGTCTTTAATAACGGGCCAATTCTTTTTACAAATCGATTTGGTTGTTAGCTACTGAAACGCAAAGTCTTAAAAATACTGTTTAAGCTTTCTTTAGAATAGTCTCGAAAGAATAAAATGGTGAAACGAGCAGGCACTTTTAGGTCAAGGACAAGACACAAATTGCGCAAAAGGCCTCGAGATAGAGGCAAAGTCCCTATTACGAAACTACTTCAACAGTTTAATATCGGAGATAGCGTTGTGGTAAAGCATGAGCCTGCCTGTCACGGCGGAATGCCACACCCACGATTTAAGGGCCTTACAGGTATTATTTTGGGAAAACGAGGATCTTCTTATCTTGTCCGGGTAAAGGATAAAGGGTTAACTAAGATTTTAATAGTGGCACCAGTACATTTGCAAAAGGTAAAAGTCGGTAAAAAATGACAACTGCACAAATAATCTCTAAGGAGCCAATTGCAATACCACAATTAAATAAATTTCTTAAGGAAGTCAAAAAGGAGGAACGCTCTGAAATCCAAAATAAAATTATAGATTATAGTAAAAAGGCTTCTAAGTTGTCAGAAGCAGATTGCAAAGCTCTAATTGAAGAGCTAATAGGCCTTGGCATTCCCGGTTTCACAGAAGATTTAGCAGTAGCATTAGCAAATATTTTGCCTGTAACATTAACAGAAATAAGAACGCTGCTGGCTGGAAAATCTAATCTTAACCCGGAAAACTTTAAAAAGATCCAAGAGATACTTATGAAATATAGCAGTAAAGGAAAATGAGACTAAACTATCGCAAAAACATCGACCATGATAATGCAACAACGAAAAAAGGAAGAGAACGCAATAGTGTTAGAATACTTGAAGCATGGATACGTCGAAGACTCGAGGCCGATGCACAAGAAAGAACCTATAGCCCAAGTAATAGGTAAGAATTTTTTTACTTTATTAGAAATAGTACCTTCTGCGGAGTTAAAACCTTATGATGAAATTTATATAGGTGAAGGTAAAAGGGACAAAGTAGCCTATATCAAAGGTGTTTTACCTTTCCATAGACTGACGCAAACGGCTAAAACAGAACTGCCTTTCGTAATAGAAAAAATTGTGGCTGCTAATGAAAAAAAATATGTAGAATTTTTTAATACAGCAGGGCCAATTAGTCTTAGGGCGCACCAGCTTGAGCTTTTGCCAGGTGTAGGTAAGAAACACGCGCAATCGCTTCTTGCAGAAAGGCAAAAGAAACCCTTTGAAACTTTTGAAGAAATAAAGCACAGAGTTCCTGCCGTAGACCCTAAAAAAGCAGTTATAGAGCGAATTCTTGCAGAGTTGCAAAATAAGGACAGGCATCGACTATTTGTTGGGCATTAGTATCAAGCCAACATCTTCGCCACAAGTTTTCATTTCCAAAATTTTGAAATATTTTTCAACAAAAGCTAATTTATCTACAAATTTACTCAGCACAGTTAAGACAAATATGCCGTCAGGCTTTAAAATTCTCTTTACTTCTCTAAGCATAGCTTCTGCATTTTCCAAATTTTGAAGAGCTGTAAAGCTCAAAACAGTTGCGAAACTATTATTCTTAAACGGTAGGTTTTCCATATCTCCTTGTATAGAGTACTCCTTTGAGCGTTTCAGCATCTTGAAAGAAATGTCGAGCCCTATTAATTTAGCCTTAAAGAATTTCTGCAGAAGGCCAGTACCGCATCCTAAATCCAAAATTGGCTTCTTGAGCTGTAAATCTTCTAGCATTATTCTGTATTTTTCTTCCTGAATTTTTCCGTAACGAGAATCGTAAATGTCTGCTGTTTTATCATATAGCTTACTTATAATTTCTTTTTTGGCTTGCATAATTTTTTAATTTAAGCTAGCTTTAAAGATGTTATGAAAATCGTAATTGATACAAACGCACTAGTATATGCTGCTAAAAATAAAATAGACCTTTTTACCTTGCTGCAAAACTATGAAATTATAATCCCGAATCTTGTGCTTGGCGAGTTGCAGCTTATTAGCAAGGCGGCAAAAAAAGCTTCGGACAAAAAGGCAGCATTCCTAGCCTTGAAGCTATTGGAGCGCGCAACCTTTAAGTATGTACAACTTGCAGGTCCAACCGATAAAGCAATAGCGGATTTTGCTAAAAATGAAAAGGCTTGTGTCTTAACAAATGATCTTGCTTTAAAGAAAAGGCTTGCAAAAGAAAATGTTAAGATCTTACACATTAGACAAAAGAAATACATTGAAGAATGGACATAAGGCTTTTAAATCTGCAATTTGCCTCCTTTGTAACTCAAAATGTACTATAAATCTGAAGTCAACGGTGTTGCGCGAATACCTCCTACACTATTTTCAGAAAAGCTTGAGTTTGCTGTCGAAAAGCAACTAAAGGCAGATTTTGAGGGTCAGGTATTCGAAGAGTTAGGAAAAGTCATTCAAATCTTAGAAGTAAAGGAGATCGACGAAGGCGTTATAATTCCTGGTGATGGTGCAGCCTATCATAGGACAAAATTTGTAATATTGCACTATGTTCCTGAAATCAATGAGGTTGTCGAAGGTGAAGTTAAAGACATTGCGAAATTCGGCGCCTTCATCGATTTTGGACCTTTTGAAGGTATGGTTCATGTAAGCCAAACTATGGACGATTTTGTTTCATTCTCCAAGTCGGGTACATTGACAGGTAAAAAGTCAGGTAGAAGTTTGAAAATAGGCGATTATGTGAGAGCGAAGATTGTAGCAATTTCTTACAAAGATCCTAAAAATCCAAAAATAGGCTTAACAATGAGGCAACCAGCCCTCGGCAAGATAGAATGGATAGAAGCGGACACAAAAGACGAAAGGAAAGCGATAGGGAAAGTTGCTGAGAAAGAAGAAAAGCCAAAAAAGAAAAGGTGAACCAAAATGCCGAAGCTAGCATGCAAAATCTGCAAACGGATTGTGATGAAGGAAAAATGCCCTGACCATCCTGATGCAAAAATGGTTGAAAATTGGAAGGGCCGTATTATAATACTCGATCCTGAAACTTCAGAACTTGCAAAAAAAATGGGTATAACAAAGAAAGGAGAATATGCAATCAGAGTGTAATTGATATGGAAGTGAAAATTCTAGATAAAAAAGATAATTTATTTTTTAATCGCACTGAGATTTTTGCTGAGATTAACCATCAAGGCTTGCCTACTCCAAAGCGTGCTGAAGTAAGAAAGCTTCTCGCAGAAGTATTGGGCGCATCATCGGAGTTACTAGTAATAAGGAGATGTAAATCGCAGTTTGGCTTTAAGGCCGTATGCGAAGCGATGCTTTACAAGAGCAAACAGGATTTGGAAAAATTTGAGCCTAAATATATTATTGGCCGAGAAACAGGGCAAAAGCTGCATAAAGTCAAGAGTAGCCCAGCTGCAGGTGCTACAACTAAATAAAATGGCGAAGCATAAACACAAACCTGGAAAGTCAACAATGAAATATAAGAAATATAGGATTGAAGGCAACCAGCTAAAAAGAACTGGTAGAATTTGCCCTAAATGTGGGCCTGGAACTTTTATGGCAGAGCATAAAGATAGATATCACTGCGGCCGTTGCTCTTATATGGAACGAATTTCTAAATCCTAATTATGATCAGCATAGGTATAGAGTCTACTGCTCATACATTCGGAATTGGAATTGTCGATTCCAATGGCTTTAAGATTCTTGCAAATGAAAAGGAAATGCTTGTAACAGCTGAAGGTGGCATAAGACCAGTAAAAGCTGCAGAACACCACGTGCTCTTTTTTGAACAAGTATTGAATAGAGCTTTAGAAAAAGCTAAACTAAAATTAAAGGATATTAATTTAGTCACATTTGCACAAGGCCCTGGCCTTGGCCAATGCTTGAGAATTGGAGCTGTTGCTGCCAGAACACTTGCGTTGAAATTAAATGTACCTTTGCTTGGAGTTAATCATTGTATAGCCCATATAGAAGCTGGCAAAATAGTATCTAGATTCAAAGACCCTATAACTTTATATGTTTCTGGCGCTAACACGCAGGTGCTTGCACTTGCTTCTGGCAGATACAGGCTTTTTGGCGAGACATTAGATATTGGCGTTGGCAACTTCCTAGATAGTTTTGGCAGAGCTTTAGGCCTAGGGTTTCCGGCAGGCCCAAAAATTGAGCAGCTTGCTAAGAAGGGTAAGCATTACATCGAGCTACCTTATACAATAAAAGGAATGGATTTTGCCTTTTCAGGTATTTTGACGAAGCTAGAACAATTTTGGAAAAGTGGAAAGTACTCGAAAGAAGATTTATGTTATAGCGCACAAGAAACTGTTTTTGCAATCTTAACAGAGGCTACAGAACGTGCAGTTGCGCACATTAATAAAGACGAGGTCGTGCTAACAGGGGGTGTTGCTGCAAATCAAAGGCTGGCCAATATGTTAAAAATTATGTGCAAGGAATGTGGTATAAAGTTTGCTGTTGTTCCGAAACCTTTAGCAACAGACAACGGCGCAATGATAGCGATGCTTGGCATCCTTGAGCACAAAGCAGGCATTAGACAAGATATTAAAAACACGAAAGTAAACCCGTATCAAAGGACGGATTATATAGACGTAAAATGGGCGTAATTTCAGTAGTATTCCCCTCAGGCGAAAGTATTGAAGCAGAACTTGCAAACACACATTTAAAAAGAATTGTGGGTTTAAGTGGCTGCAAAGAAAAGAAAGCAATGCTCTTCAAGTTTCCTTTTTCCTTCAAATGGGGCTTTTGGATGCCAAATATGAATTATCCTCTAAAGATAATTTATATCAACAAGAATAAAGAAATTGTTGACATTAAAGATGCGATTCCGCTAACAAAAGATACTAAAACTTGGAAGAGATACGTACCTAAAAAAGGTTGTAAATATGTTCTTGAAACACCTTTTGAACACAATGTTAAAATTGGAGATAAGTTACAGTTTTAAGAGAGGAATTTAAATGGTTTTGAAGTCTATTTGCAGACTAACAAATAGCTTAAAAAATGGTTCCTTCATAAAATTAAAATGGGCTTACTCAATGACGTATTGAAGTTGGCGAGGCTTAAAATAAAACGCGTAAAAGAAGACGTACATAAGTACGTTGAGGAAGAGCTAAAGAAAGAGGAAGAACGTGAGAAGAAAAAAGCAAAAAAGTAAATTGCTACTAAATAGCTACTTTAATTCTGCTTTTAGTTCATTCAGAACGCGCTCCCAATTTACTCTGGACAAATAATAGATTTTAACATCCTTTCTTTCTTTAATTTTTTCTATGAAAAGATATTTTGACTTGAAGGAAATAGTTGCCAGTACCTTTTTTGCATCAAGAGCTTGTTCTACTAACTGTTTGAATTTTTCCGAATGGATTTCCATAGTTCCAATTTCATCAATTACAACAAGATTAGCGTTTTCTATTGCCCATTGCATTGCAGGAATTGCAATTTTTTCGAAAGCTTCTACATCTAAGCCATATCTAGAAACAATAGCTGGCTTTATCTCTATAGAAGCGAAAACTGCCTCTCTGTTTGTTTTGACATCAACAACTTTAAAGCCCCATCTTTCGCCATCTTTCCTTATTTCAGGCGTGATTATGCCGCCAACATTCTTATCTTTAATTAACTCTTGCAACAATGTCGATTTACCTGATGCAGGCGGACCGCTGATTAAGATATTATATCTCATTTCCCTAAGAGCTATTTAAAAAAAGCAAGTTCACTTAATAAAGATTAGCTGCTAAGGAATTAGGTTTCTAACCCTGCTCACTGCGCCACTGACCAGGTCTTTTGTAAGATGTGGATAGTACCATAGTCCAACCACAAGTAAAATCAAAATCACAACTGCAATTATTAGCAGCGCATTGCCTTTTTTATTGTCCATTTTATTTAAATTAATTTTATTAAAATTAAAGCTTTTCTATGATGCAAGCTTTTATTGGCTTATCAAATCTTAACCTTTTGAAACTTGGCGCTCTGAGGTGTAAGCGATTTGTATAATTGAGGAATTGCACTTCAGCAACGTATTTGGGCCTTACCCAAATCACTTCTTTAGTCAGCTTTGGCACTTCTGAAAAAGGGGGGTGAGATGTTTTGATTTTCTTAAGTGCTTTTCCAAGTTCTTCTACTTGCTTCGAATCAAAACCTGTTCCGACTTGTCCAACATGAAGCAATTTGCCTCGGTAATATTGCCCAAGTACAAGCGAGGCAAAAGGCGAGCGTATGCCAACTGTATAGCCGCAAATTATACAGTCTGCAACTTTTATGTTCTTTATCTTTAGCCAATGTCTGCTACGAATGCCAACGAGATATATCGAATTTCGATCTTTAGCCATTACACCTTCCATATTAAATTTTTTAACATCGCGCCAAAGTCTAAGTCCTTGGCCTTCTAGATAGAAAACTTTCCTGATGTGTATAAGATTATCTGGTATGACTTTTTCTAACACATGCTTCCTATCAATTAATTTTTGTTTGGTAAGGTTATTATTATCATGAGCTAAAATATCAAAAACGTAAAGGGTTGCGGGCCATCGTGTTGAAAGCAACTTAATTTTGAATGCATTTTCGGTTTGGTCTCTACTCTGCAACAAGCTAAAATTAGGCAAACCATTTTTATCTAACACTATTACTTCACCATCGAGAATTACATCGCCAAAAAGTTTTTTGGCTTCTTCAACAATTTCAGGAAATCGATGCTGAAACCAATTACCTCTGCGATTTAACATTCTGATGTTATTATTGCTTTTGTACAAAATACAACGCGTACCATCGAGCTTAGGCTCGTAAATAAAGTTTTTTAGTTTCAAGTCAGTTTTGCGTCCTATTACGGCAAGCATTGGAAAAATCTTTTTCTTGTATAACTCCAAATCACTCATTTTTCGTTTTTGCTTTGGCTTTCGCCATCTTGAGGCTTGCCTCAAGCGCCACCATCAAGTCTTTAGTTGGTTTTGCAGTCGGAATTTCAACTTTTTTACCTTCAAGTTTAGCTTCTATAAATGACCGTAGAATTTCTTTGTACTTGTTCTTAAACTCGGAAAGATTAAAATGTTTTGTTAACTTTGCAATAAGTTCTGCTGCAAGCTTTAACTCTTGTTTACTTGCTTTTGGTAAGGCGGTAAGCTCTGCAAAGAATTCTGGTTTTCTTATCTCGTCTGAATAAAACAAAGTTGTAAGGAGCAGAGTATTTTTGTAGCCTCGCAGCACAACAAGATAATCTCTATCACGCATTACGACTTTACCAACTGCAACAATATTAGCTAATTGTAGCGCTTCCTTCAACAAGGAAAAAGCTTTTTCTGCGCCCTTTTCAGGAACTATAAAGTAATTCTTATCGTAAAATAATGGGTCTATTTCGGCCGAATCGACAAACTCTATAATTTCAATATTTTTAGATTGTGGTATTGGCAGCCGATGTAATTCTTCTCTATTAAATGTTACATATTTGCCTTTGACATATTCAAAACCATGAAGCACCGAATCCCAAGATACTTCTGCTTTGCATTTTGCGCACCATCGCTTATATTGCAATCTCGATTTGCACTTTGGGCATAAAAGGTGGAAAGAGACTAGTTTTGGTTCTGTTGCGCTATAGAGTTTTATAGGTAGTACAATTAGACCAAATGCTATATTTCCACGCCAAATTGCTTTTGGCATTATTTCCTCTTGATTAGCTTAGGCCTTATTACTTTTCCTCTCTTTTCAATACATTCTTTTTCTATTTTTCCCAATTCTTGGCGCTTGCCATGCCGACCCGTTACAGTCCACCATTTCTTGCCTTCTTCCTTGAATTTAAGTAAATCTAAATCCATAGCCTTAAGGGCCCAACTTATTGCTGTGTTGAGGTCGAAGTGTGCTTGTTCAACGGTAAAAATTTTAGCGGGTGTTGCAAGCCTTAGATGCACAGAATACTTTTTCTTTTTATGTTCCTTTTTTTCATACTCTTTAATGTGAACTAGGAAATATATAACATTACGAAAATAAGCTCTTCTTACTTTTTCATAAAACTCCGCAACTTGTTGCCTTACTGAATCGTAAAGCTGGCCAGGTAGCTGCTCACAACCTACAAATTGTATACTCCAATATTCTGGTGCCTTAAGTTTGAAGAAGGCTCGGAGCACATCTCTTGTTGTAAGTATACCAATAGGCTTTCTATCCTGCGCAATTATTATGTCAGAAACTTTATGTTCAAACATTTCTGCAACAGCTGTGCCTAAAGTTGCTGTAGGAGGAACTGTAAAGACTGTAACTGAGGCCGCGTCGCCGATTGGTTGGTCAAGCATAAATTCTTTATCAGCTTCGAATGACTTTGACCCTGTAAAGGTTTTTCTTTCTTTTATTCTAGCTTTTGGCATTCCTTGTCTCTTTTCCTCTGGCGATAGAAAATGTTTTTTTAACAAATCAGTGATTGAAAAGATAGAGATTATTCTTCCCATTTTATCAACAATTGGCGCATGACTAAAATGTCGCTCTTTCATTATATTAACCGCGTCGCCTAATCTTGTCTCGTATTTAAAAATTAGTGGAGCAGTTGTTGCGACTTCTGTAACTTTGAGTTTTGCTAAGGCAGGAAATTTTGGTAAAGTTGACAGTATATCGCGAGACCTCACAACGCCTATAATTTTATTCCCCTTTTTAACTGGTAATAAGCAAGGGTAGTTATGGTACATCAGCTCTGCGGCTCTAAAAATGTCTGTATCTGGCGTGACAAGTGGCGGGTGAACTAAAAATGCGCTAATTTGTGTTTTAGGTTCTATTTTTGACTTTATTAGAAGTATTCTATCAAGTACTCCACGATAAGAAGGCTTGAAGCGCTTGTCGAAAACTAGTGCGTATCTTTCGTCGCTTTGTTGTAATTTACCAATAGTTTTTGTTATAGTAACGGAAGAATCGAGCTTGAGAAAATTCCGCTGCATAATCTCACTAACTGTGACCATATAAACACTTTTAGAGTTGAATATTTATACTTTTACTTATGCTCACGTATAAGCAGAAGCCTTTAAAAATCATCTATTCGAAGCAAAGATACCGCTTAGGCGGGAGCTGAAATGGCGATAACAAAAGAAGCTATTCTGGAAGCTCTAAAGAAAATTCGTGAAGGGAAAAAGAGAAGATTTACTCAATCAATAGAGCTTATTATTAGCTTGAAAGAGCTTGATACCAAAAAAGATGAAGGGAAGATTGATGAGTTTATCGTATTGCCAGCTGGGCG
>JAWCLD010000002.1:0-41124 GCA_038851215.1 Candidatus Nanoarchaeia archaeon
TGCAAGGAAGGTGGAAGTTGTGGCATACTAAAATCTAGCCTTTAATTATTAATAAATACTATGCTATCATTAAGAAGTGCTGTAGAACTTTATAATAGAGTTAGGTGAAGCACTCATTTGTCAAGCTATCTCGGCCGCTAAAAGTGAAAGCTTATTAATTCTGCCATAGATTTTTTTTCGGCCATTATGCCTGAAGTAGGAGAATACCAAATTATCAGAGAAGGCTCTGAAAAAGTACTTCGCATCAATTATGAAGGCTCTAGTTTTACACCTTCTATTGAAGATGACAAAGTTATAATGTCAAGGGTTTTTGATATTCTGCTAGAAGTTGGCAAAGTTTCAAAAATTATCTTCCTACAAAGAGAAGAATACGAATATGACTGGGCGCAAGTCCGTCTTTTGCTGGAACTTGTTGATGCGTATACCAAATTGGTTAAAGAAGAAAACATACTAAACTTTGGTGCTCTAGGTCTTGCGCCGGAATGCCAGCGTTTCTTACCGGGTTGGTACGATTTTCTTCGCAGCACAATTTTACATCAATTGAAGGAGGACCCGATTGGAGCTTTTGTTGAGCTTGTAAGAAGGCATAGAGAGGAAGTGATAAAACAAGCACATCCCCCAGCGCCAGGCTATGAAACTTGTGTAGCACCTTTTGTTAATATTTTACAACATGCAATTGATGTGCTTGGAAATACAACACTCCTAAAGTTAGTTGCTGGAAAGTTACCGGGCTTCAAGCCTGGCGACAGAACTTTATATAGAGAGCATTTTAGACCTTCTATAAGACCACATTTTATGTATACAAAGCTTGTCACAGCTTTCCCACCTGGTGCGGAGGAGCTTGCAAGCTACAAGATTGCAGAGGGAACTGAAGTTTTGATACTAAAAGTGCCTCAAGATATTAGGCCTCTATATCATATAATTCCACCAGAATTCCGTCTCACTGAAGATAGGTATGCGTTGTTAACAGAGGCGAGAGAAATAATGGCAGAACACAGGCCGCAAAGATCAGAGTTCATAGACCCTGCAAGGACAAGAGAAATATTTTTGTCTGTTGAAAGAGACTTGCTGGCAGACCTTGCGAGAAGCAAAGGTGTGAAGCTAAGTTACAGCGAACTTGAGGAATTAGCAAAAATACTTCTCCGCTATACAATAGGTTTTGGTCTTATAGAAGTTGTTTTATCAGACCCGAATATACAAGATGTCGTTGTTAACGCCCCGCTAGGAACACAACCGATATCACTAATACATGCAGATTTCGGTGAATGTCGCACTAATATCACACCGCTGCCAAAAGAAGGAGATTCGTGGGCAACAAAGCTTCGTTTAATTTCGGGAAGGCCTTTTGACGAGGCAAACCCCATTCTCGATTCTGATTTGCTTTTACCGCATGCACGGGCAAGAGTTGCCGCCTTACAAGCCCCACTATCACCACTTGGCTATGCATTTGCTTTTAGAAGGCATAGAGATAAGAGTTGGACATTGCCGCTATTTATAAAGGCAGGTATGCTGACACCATTAGCAGCAGGTTTGATTTCTTTTTTAGTGGACGGAGCACGGACTATACTCATTGCTGGCACAAGGAGTGCAGGCAAAACATCGCTATTAGGCGCGTTGATGGTAGAAATTCCAAGAATTAATAGAATTCTTTCAGTCGAGGATACGTTAGAGCTTCCAATTTCTCAGCTAAGAGGGCTCAATTATGACATTTTATCAATGAAAACACGCTCTGTTATAACAGGTGCGGAGGCCGAAGTTCCGGCAGAGCAGGCAATCAGAACCGCTTTACGATTAGGAGATTCTGCATTAATAATTGGCGAGGTTAGAAGCTTAGAAGCAAGAGCACTTTATGAAGCAATGAGGATTGGCGCACTTGCAAAAGTTGTTGCAGGCACTATTCATGGCGCATCGCCTTACGATGTCTACGACCGTGTTGTAAATGATTTAGGTGTGCCAAAAACAAGCTTCAAAGCAACCGATATTATCATGGTGGCAAATACAGTCACATCACCATCCGGTCTTGAGAGGTGGAGACGGCTAACCCAGATTTCTGAGGTCAGAAAGCTATGGACTGAAGACCCAATAATAGAAAAGGGATTTGCAGATTTAATGGTGTATAATGCGGCCAAGGATATAATAGAACCAACAGATATTTTAATTGAAGGCGAATCCGAAACATTAAAGGCTGTTGGAGGCCGTGTGCGAGAGTGGGCTGGCAATTGGGACGCAATTTGGCAAAATATAGAGTTAAGGGCAAAGATAAAGCAAGCTATTGTCGATGCAGCAAACAAAACAAAAATACAAGATTTGCTTGAAGCACCATTCGTCGTTGCGTCAAACGACGAATTTCACAGATTGTGTGCAATAATTGCAGAGGAAGTTGGCTTCACAGATCCTAAGAGGGTTTATGCTGAATGGAGCAATTGGCTAAAACAAAGGATAAAAAAGATGAAAGGAAGCTAAGAGACAATGCCAGAATTCGATGAAACAACAAGAAGAATAATTTATGCAAAGTATCGAAAAAAGATAGAAGAGGAAGTTGGTCAGTCCCCTGACATCAAAGCCGAGCCCGAAGCATCATACTCCGAAGCGTATCAAATATTTAGAAAAGAGCAACTTAGCTTAGGGCACACACTTTTTGAAAGGCTTTGTAATGGGGCTGAAAGAGTATTGCAATTAAAATTAAAGCAAGCTGATATAGAAAAAATTCTGCCAGCGCTCGAGATGGCGCATATTGCAACAACGCCGCAGGGCGTCTACGCCCTAGCTGTCCTAACAACAATCGCAAGCTTCATTACAAGTTTTGCAATTGGATTAGTGCTTGGTAGCATTTGGATAATACTTCTGGGTTCACTTGTCGCAGCCGGTCTATTCTTCTACATCCCAACATTGCCAAAAAAAATGTTTTTAGCCTGGCGTGCAAAGGCTTCGGATCAAATTATTCTTGCGGTACTTTATATGATAATCTATATGGAACACACTCCTAATTTGGAGTTAGCAACTTGGTTTGCAGCAAAGCACCTTCCTCCTCCTTTGTCATTGGATTTTATTAAAGTTCTATGGGATGTCGAAACAAAAAAATATAGTTCCTTGATTGCAGCATTGGAAGATTACATTGAAAGTTGGCGGGGCTGGGATGATGCCTTTATAGATTCGATACATATTTTACAAACATCTCTGGCTGTGGAAGCGAAGTCTGAAAGATTAAAGATTTTAGAAAAGGCTGAAGAAGTAATTCTCGAAGGCACATACGATAAGATGTTAGCTTTTGCACACAACTTGCAAGGCCCTGCACAGACGCTGCACATGCTTGGTACTGTACTGCCAATAATGGGTCTTGTTATGCTTCCAATGGTTTCTGCCTTTATGGGCGCAACAATAAAATGGTGGTACTTAGTAATTTTATATAACATTTTACTGCCAATAGCTGTCTATGGAATTGCAAAATCAATACTTACAGTACGGCCAGCAGGCGCGAATCCTACAGATGTTTATTTACATTTAGCAGAGAAGTATGCTAAGCCTACAATTTCTCCTTTAATAATAGGTATTGCAATCTTCGCAGCAATTTCAGCTCCAGCATTTTTTTATTTCACAGTTAATTTCCCGACAGGCGCGGCAGCTTTTAGTCTGTTGCCCCTATTGTTTTCAACCTTATTCGTTGCGGCCGCAGGCATTAGCATTAGTGCTTACTATTGGTACAAATCTAACGCACTGATGAAGATAAAGAAAAAAATCTTACAAATAGAAGATCAGTTTGCAGCAGCAATTTTCCAGCTCGGAAATAAAGTTGCTGAGGGTGTGCCAGTCGAAGCTGCAATAACTTATGTTGTAGAGGCAATGCCAAAAGCTGAAGTTGCAGATTTCTTTAGAATTATAGATAGAAACATGAGAGAATTAGGTATGAACTTAAAAGATGCAATTTTCGACGAAAGGAAAGGCGCGCTTGCTGCTTATCCATCAGCAATAATCAAATCCGTTATGCAAACCACTGTAGAAGCTGCGAAGAAATCGCCTGAAGTTGCAGCTTCTTCGCTAATAACAATTTCAAGATATTTGACGAATGCGCATCGCGTAAATGAAAGACTGAAGGATTTGTTAGCAGATACTATCAGTTCATTGTCGATGCAAACTAAACTCTTTGCACCTGTAATATCTGGCATTGTTGTAGGTCTCTCATCATTGACCACAGCGATATTGTTCAATCTCGGAGAAAAGTTAAAGGGCTTTGAGGTTAGTGGCGAAATGCCTGGCTTTGGCGCAGGCTTGCTACAAATCTTTCAAATAGAACATATGTTGCCTGCTTGGCAATTCCAGTTCATAGTTGGTATTTATTTGTTACAGCTCGTTGCACTGACAGCAATTTTATTGAATGGAATTATAAACGGGCCTGACAAACTAGAACAAGAAGATATGATGGCAAAAAGCATGCTTTATGCGACCGTATTTTACGCTAGCCTTACCGCATTAGCTTCATTGTTATTCCTCAACTTAGTTAGCGGAATAGTGGAGGTAATTGTTTAATGGAGTGGGCAGAGTTCGTACTACTTCTAGGCTCTGTTCTTGCAATTGCTATAATAATATATATAATACTTACAGCACTAGGTATAATACACTAAAAGTGCGTTATAGCGAGCAAATGCGAAATGGCTGAATGGACATTAGAGGAAATCTTGCTTCTGTTAATTGCCATATTTGGATTTATATTGCTAGCGATAATATTAGGGTTCTTTAAATTTGGTAAGGAACTTTGGTATACTGATTGCCGTAATGTGCCAGAAGGACCGCGCTGCTTCCAGCTAGGCGAAACTGTTAGTTGCATAGCTGCAGAGAATATTTCAAAAGATGTTAACATACCTCTCGCTGGCTATTACAACCCCCTATGTAGTATCTATAGCGATAGTGAGTATAAATGTATTTACGCTTTTCCTAATCTTACCAAAAATGAACAGGCATTTCAAGTTTGTAAATTCATACCAGCCTCTTATGTAGTAGAGGCACCTGCTGGTAAAAAAGCTGGGAAAGATAGTCTTTGCCTATTAAACGCACAAATTGATTGTGCAGATCTATCACAAAAAACATCACCAAAATGTCAAGAGGTATTAGGTTGCAAGCCCGTCAATGCAATCGAAGCCGCTTTTGAGCGGTTAAAGCCACCATCATAAAATACAATGCAATTTGTTATGTAAAATGGATAAAAAAGGGAAGTTAGTAGCAGAGACGCTTCCAATTATTGCGATTACTATACTTGGAGGTATAATAATTATAAGTTTCATTCTCATCTTTGCAGGCTATATTAAGCCAGAGCTTGGGAGCTTTGGCTGCAGCCTTAACATAAGGATTTATTCTGCAATGTTAGGCGGCTCTGGCGGTCTTTTATCAACACCAATATTTATGTGCAATCAGTACAGAGAGCCAATTGAAATAAATGCAGGGAAATGGTCTGATTGTCCTGGCATAGCAGATTTCTGTAAGAAAGAGACTTCCAAAGAAGTATTGGCGCAATGCTATCGACAATGCGCAAGAATACAAATTGATAAATTAACAGAGTCTTGTTGGTCGATGGGCGGTTCTGGCACGCTCTCTTTATGGTCAGCATGGGACAGAATAGGTGCTTTTACTTATAATGTTGGAAAATTTTTAGATGCAACAGTAAAGGCTATTGAGCTAGAAGCGGCATACGGTGCGAATTATTTCCTCTTAGGTTTGCCAGAGCTAACCGGTATTACTAATATAAAGGAACTTAATTATAAAATCTTGAGCGATACCCGCCAAATGGAAGCTAAGAAAAGTGCAATTCTTCGCTGCTATAAATTTCAAATTGTGAATCCTGGCAGGCTGCCAGTGCCTCCAGAACAAAATTTCTTTTACGATTGGAGTTATGGACGTAGTTGGTCTTACAACTTAAATGCTACAAATCCTGAACTTTGCAGAAAATATGCAACAGCAGAAGATAAAATTTGTAGCTATGGTGGTGACGGTGTAAGCTACTTAAACCAAAATATAACTTCAATTAATGATTTAGAGGCTGACATGAGTCTATATTTAAATTATATAGCAGAACCTCGCCAAGTTTGCTACATAGCTTATTATCAGGAGGAAGGGGGTAGAAATTATGTAATAAGAAGCTGTGAGCACTGGTCAGTATATGGCGGCGGTAGCTTTTTCTTGAACTAAGTTAGATGTTCTTCGCGCAATACAGCTTATAAATTGTTTAAGGTTTTGTTTGGTTAAGCAATGCGATAAGCTTTGCACTGACTTCGCTGAAGCCGCCTCTAAAAATCCACAGCACTAAAATTATGCCAATTACACCAAGAGCTATCATAATTATATAAGACAACCCAATTTCTATTCCTTTTTTATTGCTTTTCATTCTATTTAAACAGGTCGGAAAGTTTTTTTCCAATATCTATTGCTGTCTGTTCGCCACCACTTTTTATATTATAATAAAGTGCGATAATAAGTATCGTAACGACAAGGGCGACGAGCGTAGCAGCGAGAAAGTGCCACCATTCAGCGCCTTTTGCAGCCATGCCTCTAATACAAAACAGTGGTTAATAAATTTAGCTAGCAACGCTCTAATCATTACAAATTGGATTCCGTGCAATGCAATGAATTAGCCTTTTAACTTGCTTTAAGATTTATTGCCGCTTGAATGGAAAGGCTGCTGTGAAAGAGTGTCTCGCATTTGAAGAGTTGCCAACGATTAGAGAAAGCCAAATTCGACAAAAAGAATTTTAAATTATAATTTTCTTATTAAAAATGATAATGAGCAAATACTTCCAGCAGCACAAGCACTGGAGCCCTTTATACGCTCGTAACTATTTGCGGCAACATAAATTTTGGAAACAAAATACTTTTCCTTATAGTTCCAAGCAACTACGAGAATTTAATCGTAATCAAAAAGAGCTTGAAGCCTGTATAAAACAAGCCCTTAGCGAAGGTCCCTTTACTTTAAAAAAAGCAGCCTTTGCATTATTTGCAGCGCTTGTACTTTATAGCGCCAGTGGTTTAGCTGCTGCGAGTGCAGAGCTTAATAAATCAGCTAAATCTAAAGCTAACTCATTTAGTTCTAAAGAACCCCAGCCTTACAAGGAACAACATCAAAGCCCAATTCTCTTAAGCGAGAGCTATAAGATATCAAGCGATTCTGATGGTGATGTTGAAGAAATCGTAGCCGGGAAAAATTTTGGCGTATCTCCCCAATTTCCTAATGATTTAGATATATTACGTATAAGTTCAGAACTGAAAGGTGTCAAAAAAATTTATACCATAACCACGCAAGCTTCAGCTACGCAAGGCGGAGATTACCGTCTAGAATTAACTAACAAAACCACTGGCGGCCTCCAAGCGAAAGCGAGCTTTAAAGACCCTCTATTAAATCAAATTGTGTATGCAGATGGTAAAGTGGTCAAAGGTCAAATTAAAATAAACACAGATGGTAGTATTGAGATACCTTTCGAAGCTGACAAAGTCCAAGACACATACTTTTCTGCAACTGCTGAAAAAATTATTGGCGAAAAAATACTAAGAGAGAAATTTTCCGACAAACCTGAAGAATTTAGTAAAAAATTTGGTAAAAACTTTTTTGATTTGCCTAACAATTTAGAGATTAGAAAGACTATCGATCCGCCACCTGAGGTACTAGCAAAATTAAATTCTTTTGACATAGTAGCTGCACGTGTGGTTGGCAACAACATAGAAGTAGAATTAAGTGCGCCCCCGATTTTTAACGCCACGTTGTCTAAGGAAGGTGTTGTTTATAGCATTAGTCTTGGAAACTTATTCGCTGAAGTAGGTGAATGGTATTGGCCTACTATACGTCGCCTTAATTCAATACAATATGGTGATACCGGAATAATTGATTTCGATAAAATATATTCAAGCGGCAATAAAATAATAATACCAATTATGCATCCAGAAAAACTCAATTCAAGTAAATTTATAGGCGATGCACTGTGGATTACTACAAATTTAGAGTATGCTCCTAGTGAAGATAAGTATTTTCAAGTACGTGACTTAGCTCATAGTGGAAGCTACTATCCTCTTGAAGAGAAAACATCTAGTCTTGGAAAAGAAACTCCGCCAAATTTTGTTTTCAGCTTAGACGATATACTTAGACCTACAGACCCATTTGCAGACGATAACGATGTTTTTAACAATCATGCTATGAAAAACACATCATTACTGCTATACAAAAAAACTATAATATATAATAGGGAAAAATTTATCGAATGGTGGCTTTATTTACCGGACAACCCTGTTTGCTTAGTCGCAATAAATAGAAATTGTATTGTTCCTGATCACCACACTCATGATTGGGAAGTTGTCATAGATCGCTATACAGAAGATGGTGTCTTCATAGAACGAGCAACCTCTTTTCACGTTAAGGTGCCAGGCATTAATCCTGGCTGGCTATTTTCCAAAACTCCTAGTAATGTTTATGTTGAAGCTGGTGGACACGGCCTGTCACCGACAGACATTTTCAGCACTAAAATAAGAACTTCAATAGATCCGACCAACAACGAGACACTTTTTGGCGTGAAAAGTTTGAATCTAAGAAAATCGGTAAATATAAACTTGATATCTAGTATGGACTATCTTGAGTCAAAGTTAGGTGAAAAAAATAAGCAATATGAGACTAATGGCTATCCTCCTGCAGCTTCGATGCTTTTGGGCGAACGCGCTTTAAATCCTTGGCACCAGAGTGTATATGCCCAACCTTGGACAGTTTTTGAAGATGGGTTGCTAGCTCAAAAAAGCCAAGCTGCAATTCTCTCCATCGATACTAAAGGGCCTATAGAGACTTCTGTGAAAATAGGAAATAGTCTTTTAGGGCTGGTAGATGGCGAGCCCAAGGCAGAAATACATGGCGCTTATTATAAAGAATCTGGGAGCGAAAAAATAATTGTTGTGCTCGATGATTACACTAATGTTGATACTATTACAATAAAGGGTACTGACAGCGGCCCATATACTATTGATATTGAATACGTTGATACAAGCAATTTAGGCTTCCCAGTCATTAAGAAGGAAAGCATAAATCAAATGATAAGTAGCGGTCAAAAGCACATAGTTAAACTTACAGATGGTCCTCGAGTAGCTCCGCGCATAGTTGATCAGGGTTTGTGGAACAAGGAAATTAGCAATTATCTTATAGCAGGTGCAACAGCCTTACTATCGGCAGCAGGTTTGCATCTATACCTTAGACAAAAAAAGTCTAAAGACTCAAAAGACCAACACCCTAAATAAAGTGGGCGTTTCTTTATCTGAAAAGTTTATATACAGCAAAAGTTGCATATTGAAAGGAGGTCGGCAAATGTCAAAATCAAGAGCGCAAGGCTTGCCGCTCAATGTTATTGTGTTGGCCGCAATAGCTGCACTCGTGCTAATACTAATAGTAGCTTTTACAATTGGCGGCCTGGGTGGCTTCTTTAAGCAAATTACAACTGCTAGTGGGATAGAAGAGTTGAGCACTGTGCAGACAGCTTGCAGCAGCGCTTGTAGCCGGGCCCAAGTTACAGCAACAACACTGATACAATTCAAAAACTCAGATTATTGCAAGAAAACGTTCACTATAGACCTGAACAAAAATGGCAAAATTGATGCGGGCGAGACTGGGTTAAAGTGCTGGACAGCAAGCACCACGGTTGGCGATGTCACATTCTTAGATCCTATAGGAATAGATTGTGTCGGGCAGACACCGGCAGGCGAACAATATAACAAAACAACTTGCACTACTTAGCAAACTATAAGAAATGCAAAAGGGCCAAGGATTACCAATTAACACATTAGTGCTAGCAGCGATAGCGATTCTTGTTTTAATCATGATAATCGCATTTGCAACAGGCACATTTAGTAGACTGTTTAAGGGTGTTAGTACAATAGAGCAAGGCGCAACGCCTGAGGAATTAACTGGATTTAGAGTAGGCTGCGAGCAAGCCTGCTTTGCTGCAAAGCAGCTGACAAGAACAACACACCAATTTGAAGCCTCAGACTATTGTAAAAGAACGATAAAGGTAAACGAAACAAATAAATTAGTAAGTAAAAATTGTTGGCAATCTCCAATAAACGTGCCTTGTAGTTTTGAACTAGTAGAAGGTGATGTAACAAAGAGTTGCAGCGGGGAGGGAACAACATGCACTTGCAAATAGTGAAAGGAAAAAAAGGCATACAGCTAACGATGGAAATAATTGTTATAATAATAATTCTCCTCGTACTTCTTGTATTTTTGCTAGTATTCTTTACAGGTCAAGGTGATAAGCTTACAACGCTCTGGGAAAACCTTGTTTCTAGCGGAATCAATCAAACTCAAGCGCTGAGCGGACCATGAACTCTAAGAAAGGGTTATGGGGAGGATTAATTATCTTAATCGTAATTATTTTGGTTTTGGTAATTATTTTTGGGTGGGGCATACCTGCAGTACAAAGGCTTATGAGCAAAATCCCTGAAACTGGCGAAAAAACTCTAATTAAATATAAAATACTGCCGGAAGAGTATTATCTTATAGAAGATCTTGTTGCGTTGCAAAGAGGCTCTATAGCATTCAAAGTGCGCGATCAACTCAACACAATTGACATGAGTGATGATATTTATACTACTGATTTTAACCCTATTGTAGGCTACAAGGTATGGGAAGATAAGAATCAAAGACCTTTAAGCGGAGTTTCTGCATATACTACAGTTTATATTGGGCTTATCACCGATGACAATTTCAGAATTGGAGCAGAAACTGCTCTCGCCCAATTAAAAAAACAACGATTTAATAATACTTTTGTTGCAGTCGTGCCAATAGAATCTCCTATTAGCGAGCCTAGTTTTGTGCATTACAAGTCAGCAACAATAAGCACTGTGCCAAAGCCCTCCGAATCACAATATTGGCCCGCCCTTAATATGACGCTGCACGCCCTTCCAACGGCGAGGGACATTTTGTCAATTGTTTTGATTATTACAAACAGAGATGATG
Organism: Candidatus Nanoarchaeia archaeon; assembly: GCA_038851215.1. Classification (GTDB taxonomy): domain Archaea; phylum Nanobdellota; class Nanobdellia; order UBA10117; family UBA10117; genus JAWCLD01. The sequence goes on from JAWCLD010000002.1 coordinate 10,967, forward strand.
ATTTCTGCAAAAATTTAGAGGTTTGCGAACCTCTTAACTCTGCGACTTCAATATTCTTTAATAGCAATGCTTATGTCTATATCGTGACAGATGACATTCAAAAATGCAATAATTTGTTAGCGCTTAAAATGACAAATGAAACAGTCGCTTCAGTTGGAAGAGGCGACTGTTTAGCTATCAGCAAGATTGAAGAATTAATAAAAGAAATAGAAACAACCGCAGCCACGATTAAACTAGGGTACGAACCGCTTGCTGCGGTTGGGAGTGGGCCTCATAACATTACTGTTCAAGTGATAAAGAGACCTAACATGGGTAAGGACTTCGTCAATATAGCTTATTAAAAATGAAAAAAGGTGCAGAACCAGTTGTAGGAGCAATATTTACACTTGTTATATGTGTGATTATACTTTTTGTAGGTTATGTTATTTTAGCGCAATTTTTCGGTACGACCTCAGAACAAAAAGCGTTCAACAATTTACAACAAGAAATAGAGCATGTCTGCAAGACAAAAGGAGATATGAGTACGAGCATTAGCTTTTGGCTTCCCGCTGGCAATTCTATTCACTTAAAACAAAGCGGCACAATAGAGTTATGGGGCTCTAACAAAATTATAGCATCAAAAGTGCTTGCCTGCCCTAACACAGTCACATTTACAGCTTGTTCGATAATATCTCTCGAAGGAAAGGAAAATATTAATTTGTTGATAATTAAAAATAACGATGTGATAAGCCTCCAACAAAAAGAATTTTAAGCAATATAAATAAAGTGAGTATATAATGGCAATCAAAATTCCGCCACTTGTGATATTTGCACTAATTATGGTAGGTCTAATGATTTATTTTGGCATATTACCATTCTTCCAGGTTTTTTTTGGCGGGCCAGAATACACTGCACAAAAAACAATCGCGGAACAACTCAATCTCGCTTGTTCGGAGGAGCCTGGCTTTAGTGCAACCTTTTCAGTTTTCATGCCAGACTCTAAAGGCGCAAGGCCACCAGACATAGATTTTCTCTCATTGGCGATTGACAAGCAACATTTGTTGCTAATAGCAACGCGCTATGGTGTTGCTACTGGCGATATTATATCACAATTCCAAGATTTCCTCAGTTGTACTTGTACATATGCCGCGCAAGCATTAATTTCTAAATACTTGAACTGCAATTGTAAAGAAGGCGTTCGCGTTCTCAAAGACATACCTTTAGAGGAGTGCAGAAAGCGTAATATACAGCTTTGTGGCAATTTTGACACAACAGAGATGTGTGATACTTTTTCCTTTGAATCACAAGAAGGTAAGGAAAATTTACAATTTATAGTTAAAAAAATAAAACAAGGAAATAAAGATAAAGTTATTTTAAGCTACAACTGGCTTACAGTTTGCGGCGACAATCGTTGTTGCGAGGGTGAAAATGAACTGAACTGCCCTGTTGATTGCAAGGATGGAAAGCCATGTAAAGTGTTTACTTAATTAATTATTCACTTTTTTGTTTCTAATATATAGTTAGTAAAGCTAATAAATAACTTTTTTATTTCATAAATAAGGCCATATGCAATCTCGAAAAGCAATTTCTGATTTAGTTTTAATGATAGGTCTAATTATATGTGCAGCCATGTTGTTGATAGGCGGCGCAACAATTACTACGAATCTAATTAATGAAAGAGCTCGCCAAACCCCACAGTTTTTAGCAACAGAGCTTGTTAGCATTTTAAACGTCGTTCAAGCGGCTCCCGAACAGGTAACTTTCAATTACTTTACAGAACAGGATGACGAGGGTTACCCTGTAATCGGTAGTTTAGAAATTGATGACGATACCAATGAGCTTTGCGTCTCACCTAAAACAGAAGACGAAATGTTTGGCTCGATAACTGAGCAAGCATCCATAGCTGCAGGCTTTGGTGCTATTGGCTATTCTTCGGCTAGAATTAGAAGTGCCATCGCATCAAAAGCGGATCGCGTTGCTCTGGAACTTGCACAAAACTACGAGAAAAAATTCGCAGACATTCTTCCAACCTCTAAAGAGGGCAACCTTTTAATTGCTGATGCGGGAAAGGACGGCGAGGCTTTAAAGAAAGCATTGCTCTCCAAACCTGAAAATTTTGAAGCAGAATTGGCCCAAATGGATTTCTTTATGGGCTCGCCTGAAACAAATTGGATAAAGGCTAAAACAAACAACGCAGCAGGAAGAATGCAACTTAAGAGGTTGTACTCCGCAGTAGACAACATTGACGAATTTAGCAAAATAGCAGGAAAAAGTGGCTTTCGTGGCGATATCAATGAGTTGCAGAGGAGCATAAAATGGCTTTCTAAGGGCGGAGGTAAGGATTTGGGAGAAAGACTGATTTCTAAAGATGCTACTTTGCTAAGGAATTTTTTAAAAAATCCGAATGCTAAAACAGAGTTGAAAGCATTGTATCTTGGGCGGTTGACTAACAAGGAGTTTAAAATTCTGCTACAACAAACTACCAAACAGCCACTACTAAAAAGGCTCGCAGCAAAGATACCTTTCACACAAGCGCATAAGGCAGCTAAAGAGGCAATGAAGTTCAGAGCCGTATCAACGATTAAAGCAGGAAAGTTTACTAAAGCCAAGTTAATTGGTGGCAAAATTTCCACAGGCGTCTTGGCGGGCAGCGTAATAGGTGTAGCGATGCTAACTGGAGATTGGGAACAGGCAGCTTATCAGTCAGCGTACACCACAATAGTTTTTGGCAGGTCCTACATTGCAGAATTTATTGTTAATCGTCTTGCCAAAAGAGCCCCCGCACAACTTGCAACAGAAAGTTTTAGTGAATCATTTGAATGGCTAGAAGGTAGCGCCTCAACATCTGCACCTCCAGTTCCTGGCGCAGATGTGGCAGCTGGGATGCCGTTTAGACTTATTAATTTTGGGCTAGTACTCGCAGACTCGATAGTCAATACTGCTCTTCTAGATAATTTTATTCTCCAAATTAGGGATGCTGCTGGAAATCAAGTCAGTAGAGAGCGAGCAAATATAGTCTGCAAGAATTTCGACCGGCCCAAAGCTAATGGCGAGCTCCATAAAGTACTTTTAACACCACCAAATTGCGTACCTACAATTAAGTACGGCCCCACGGTAGAAGATGTTAAAGAGCCCTTTAAAGCACTCGAAGAGCAAGCCGTATTGTTAGCAGGCACTAGCGCAATAATTAGTGCAGCGTGCCCGCTTCCAAACAAAGCTTGTGGTATTTCAAAATTAAGCAGACTTGGAATAATAACACCTCAGGTCACCCTTATTGCGGCAAACCTAGGTATAAATTATAACAAATACGCTGCCGCATTCACCCATCCGCAAGATTTTTTCCCCCAGCCGACTTGTAATTCTTGTGACAAAACCTATTTACGGCAGGATTGCCCCAATTGGTACATATCCGATCCAGGTGGGATGACGCAAGTAGTGGGCGGAAGTTTCATAGTTGCAGCCACGACAGGGCCATTGTGCGCAGGGCTCAGTTGGTTTGGAGGCATAGGTTCTGCCTGCAACCTTATACGCTATATTAGCATTGGTAGCGCTCTTATAGGTGGGCCCCAACACGTTCTTAACTTTATACTTCAAGGATATAATGTTGGCTTCCAAAAGACGAGTATTGGTTCAAAGGAAGCGTTAGGTTTGTCCGGCGAATTCGCCGACAATACAGGCTATTGGTATGCAGAACTGCCATTCGCGATCGAAATAAGTAAGCCTTACACAAACAATAGCGAAATTAATGAAAGAGCCAACAATCTCATAATTAGGAAGGTTTAAGATGAAGCGCAAATATGTTAAAGGTTTAAGTAATGATGCAAACGCGCTTCGCTTTACTTCAAATAAAAGAGGGATAGAACAACCACAAGTTATTATTTACATACTTTTTGTAGTGATACTTTCGCTCTGCGGTATTTATTTAGCATTCACTTTTTTTGATATTTTAAAAGTAGAGTATGATTTTATAGATTACGCTAGCCGGGCAAGTATGATTGGCTCCAAATTTTTGATGTCGCCAGCTTGCTTCGCAGCCGAAAGCTCCTATACTTATGCTGGTAACACGTATTACCAAGTTACCTCTGGCGTGATAGATTGGGCAAAATTCAATAAATCCGACACAATACCACAAAGCTGTGCAGTTAGCGGCGAAATTTGGGCGAAACTTTCTTCACTAGACGATTCTTTTACAGATACAATCGGCGTCTCACGAGAAAAAACCTGGCCAACCAGAACTTTTTACGTCCTTATACTCAAAGACGGTGTATTGTATAGGGGGAAATTAACTATTAGCATGCCGGCGGTGCAAAAATGATGCTTAAAAGTCGAGGGTCAGCAGATTTGTTGTTGGAAATAGTAATAAGTACTATAATATTTTTTATTGTCGTTATTGTTCTCTTCGGGATAAGGCTTCCACAGCTTGAGTATCGAGCCCACGCAACAGTCTACTCTGTAGATTCAGCATTAGTTTGCAGCACCACACTGACAAATTTGCTGCGGACTGAAGAAAATGGCATACCAATATCAGAATTTTTATCTAGAGGCAGCTATGATGATTTCAATAAGACTGTAACAAAACTTCTTGACAGCGTATTTACTGAAAGTGGTGGGTGGGATCTTGCCATTGTATTACCAAATGGAACTTCAATCTTAAACATTCCGAAGTTAAAAGCTACTAGCTATGCCCCTTGTAAGGCTTTCGTACCTTTTAACACTACATATACGCAAACAAGCTGTTTGTGGTCTAAAACTTTGCATGACATACAGCATAACAACGATATAAGTTTCGAATCGCCGGACGGTAAAATAGTTTGCACTATTATAAACGATGGTACGCAGTTTGGCGTAAGAACCGGCAGCAAAGATTGCCCACTTGACTTAAAGCCAAAAACTCTATTTGAAGAGAGTCTCCCCGCAACTATAGAGGATAGCACAGACTGTGTCAATGCTAAAAACTGCTTAGACACAATATCTTTGCCATTAAACATAAAAGGTATACAATATGAGCTAACGCTTACAGAAACAAGCGAAGAAAAGGCCGACGTGACTCTTGCTAGAGCGCCACTGATCGATAATTGCGGCTTAACCGTTATGTTAAAAATAGGAGGTCTTCAATGATGTCACAAAAAGGACAACTATTAGCTTTTCTCGCACTAGGAATTACGCTGGCGCTAATATTCATTAGTTTTACGTACACTAGAGAGGTATATAATTTTTCAATGTTTATCGGAAATGAAAGTGCCCATCTCATAAACGGCTATGCCGAAACGGAAAGCGCTAAGCTTTATTTAAAAAATGCATTAAGACAAGCAGCTTACGAAGCAATTTACCAACAAACATTGGATAAAAGTTGTAATTTTACAAAAGCTTGTAGCGATAAAGAACAACTAAAAAACTTAACAAGAGGATATTTTGAAGACTATCTTTCGATGTATATATCGAGCACCGAGCTTTTAGAGGTAACACTTCCAAATTATTTACTTGAGTTAGAAACTTGCAACAATAAAACAATAATGTTTGAAGCATTCGGCTTTTCTCAAGGTTGCATATTGAGGTCTGATTGGGCGTGGCCAGAATTGCCTTGCGAGGACCAAAATATAACTTCTTGCAATACAATAAAGTTTACAAATGGAAGGGCAAATGCCTGTGTTTGGAACGCTACTACTAAGCTTTGTGAGGACTCAAAGCCAGCACCAGACTGCGAATCTATTACAAAAGCAGAGGATTGCAACGGTGACTGCAAATGGCAAACTTCTTACAACGAGCAAATTCATGTTTATTCACCATCAGGCTTAGCTAATTATCAGTTTGATGTCGCATCAGATGCACACTTCATTACAACAATTAATTGTGCGCAGTACGAAGCTTTTGCTGCGAAGAGAGTGTGATTAAGCACACTACGTTAAAGTTATAAGTAGCTATCTCTTTTCATTCAAAATGGCTACTAAAAAAGGCTCCGCCGCTTTAACAATAATTATAATAATGGCAGTATTACTTACAATTTTTCTAATCTTTACAGGATTCGTTCGAGGAGGTTTCATGCAAGAACGCGCACTTATCCATGAGAGCATTAAAAAGACCGGAGAAGTGCCTTGCCTTAAGGCGCCCGAGGTTAGCTTGCCGGCAATTATTTTAATCAATCCACAACAATTTCCAAGCGATGTGTTAGTGCCGATAAAAGCCACAATAAACTCAAATTGCTTCGAAAACCTTAGCATAACTTGGAATTTTGACGGCTCTCCTTTTATAGAAAGTGAATGTGCATATCCTTATACTATGGAGAATTGCTCCTTTGTCAACTATACCTTTTCCAACATCAATATTAAAGATATTTGGACTTCTCATGATATTTCTATAGATGTATTTGGCTTGCGCTCGGGTTTTTATGCTTCCGCAGCAAGTGTTGGCTTCGTTACAGACCCGAATTTTAAATTTATGAACACGGTGATTAATAGTAATAATTTTGCTTGCATGAAGCTCGATTATACACTCAACTGGACAAAGCCGGCAGCTCCAACAATCGAATTTGAAATTAAAGATAATGGAAGGCAAAAAGTTGCAGAGAGTAGCCAAATTGCGCCTTCAAAGTCAGGCACAATTATATATCGTGCTATACCAACTGGGACACTTGATAAGAAACACAATCTTGAGTTATCTGCAACAGTGGGCTGGCAGACAGTTAGGGCGCAGGAAGTATATAATGAACCGTCGCGCCTAATTTCAAAAGAAGATATTATAGCATTTGGCAATCCGGGTAATGTTACAATTTTTACACAAAGCTTCGACCCAAAGCAATTCAAAGCAGGAGGCTATTTCCCAGACACCACTTTAATGGATACAGATATCGCAGCTGGAGACCTGAATAACGACGGAGTTGAGGATGAGTTTGCATTTCTGCTGACTGAGGGCGGTAAGGCCGAACTTTTCATACTGTCTTACCAAAAGCTCCTGTCAGACTTACAGCCTAACTTGGAAAAGTTTGACATAGATAGACTTAAGCAGATTTGGCCGCACTATACTTTAGACGAATTAAAAAAAATATATGAAAGTGATTTCAATAGCCCAGGCTGGAAAGCAGTGGCCGCTGGCAAAAGCGTCAAGAGCTCTGATAAAAGCAAAACAGGCAACTTAATTGTATTAGGAAACCCTGGTGATTTAGATTTGTATAGATATCGCAGTGGATTTATCGAACAAGTAGAGAGAGGCACAGACTTTAAGGATTTTATACACCATGGTACCGGCTGGGATGCAGCTCTTAGTGATTGGCAAGACATCGCAACAGCAGACTTTGACAGAGACGGAGAAGATGAAATAATTGCTCTTCGCTCCTATTACTATACTGATGGAGTTGAATATTCAACTCATGATTTATATGTCTTCAAGTACGGGGATTACAAAAATGTTGATAACAAAGCTCCTTATTGGCATAATTTGCCTGAAATCAAAATAAACGGCAATCCTTGGTTTGCTGTTGCAGCAGGAAATATGGACAAAACAGAATATGGAGGATATGATCCTTTAGAAATTGTAGTGTTGGGAGGAAGCAATAAGGTTGGAGACCTTTACAAAGTGCAATATTTTCCTGTCGAGAATCCTAAAGAAAATCCTTTTAGCTTACCATTACACAAACGAGATTGGCCAGATGGACCAATCTGGCTGGATGTCACGACAGTGGACTTTAATGGCGACGGCCTCGATGAGTTGGCCTTCCTCTATAAATATAATAATGATTATTATGTTTCAATCATTAATTATACTAATGCTCTTAAAGTTACAGATTTCGATAGCTTTACAAGACTTTCAATGAATACCGCAAAATTGGGAAAAGCCGATTGGAATTCAATTTCAGCAGGAGATTTCACATGCCTCTAAAATCAAAAAGCAAAGGCTTCGAGACAATTTGGTGGACTTTAATTATCTTTGTACTTGTTATTGTGATATTTTTGCTTTTCTTTTTCTTCTTTCGTTCAGGCTTTATACATATAGAAACAAGCACCTTTAACATATTTAAGGCGGTACCTTAATACCATGAAACGCGGACAAGGACAAGAAAAACCTATAAGCTTGTTAGGGGTTAGCTTGCCGTTACTTATAATTTTTTTTATAATTGTGGCGTTTATTTTTATTCCAGATCTTGGCCAAAAAATAGTTGAAATTTTTAATGTAAAAGTTCTAGCGCCTATTGGCATATCACCAATATCAATACCTGAGTTTGGCAAACCTGTAGCGGAGAAAGTTGGTCTTAATGCAACAATTACCATTGTACCCGACTTACCAGCTTGCACCTTCGAAAAGCTCTTCTTTTCAGCGCTAAATTCGCACCTGCCGACAGGAATAGAGTGGGGCTCTGTAAGTTGCATTTGGGACTTCGATATAAGCAAAGATACTAGTAACGATGGTATCGCGGATAACGATATTGATTCGAGCCAATGCGAAGTAGCAACAGAAAATGCGACAATAAAATCCTCGCAAACAGTTAAACTCATATTAAAAACGCAGCAAGGAGTAACGGATAGTGCAGAATCAACAATCACCACAACTTTGTTATGCGACAAGGCACAGCTGCAAAACAAAGTTGTTCCAAGTGGCGATGTGACCAGTTTAATATTAGGCAAGAACTGGACTGTTCAAAGCTTACATATTAAAATAAGACCTGAAGCTGTAGATAATATTACAAACATAACAATAAATGTTATAGGTAGTTCGGCAGCTGTAGATTACTCTTTCGAAGGTATAATTTATGATGAGTTCTTAATTTATGATCAAAACCTTGAGGCTGCTATAAACTCTGTGCTCGAGAAATGTAAAGCAACCACTTGCAGCGTTAATTTGATATGGTCATTTGGCTCTGGTAGCGCAAGAATAATTGATGTGCACATTCCTTACACTGTAAACTTATAAGCAAAAGTTTAGTTTCAGTAATTGTCTTAAAAAAATGTCTTTAAGATAAAGAAACCAATCAGGAAGCCCAATAGCGTGCCAATTAGACTTCCATGTATAAAATCAACAATTTCTTCTCTCGCTTTAATAGAAAAGCAAAAAGGTAATTTCGTACGGGGATCGTGCAAGCTATGTGATCTAGCCAATGCCTTGAACTTCTCTAAAAACCTTAGTATGGCCATAAATACATTTTTATAAACTGATATCTTATAAAGTTTAGCAATGTCGTTAGCTGCCATCAAAAGGCCCTTTTCGGCTAGGGTTTTGCCAGGCTTGTTGCTAGTCTTATTCCCAATAATTGAATTCTTTGCTATGGGTTACAAGCTAGTCTGCGCCAGAACTGCAATGTCATTCGATTATAAACTGCCGCCTTGGAAAGCGTGGAAAGAACTTTTTGTTTTTGGTGCTGTAGCTAGAGTAATTCAAGCTCTTTGGCTAACACCAGCGATCGTCACGCTAATAGTTCTTTGGTTAAAACTTAAGAGCTTTAATGCTGCAGCGCTTCAAAGCACAACTACAACGATATTACAACAATTCCTCGCAATTAGAAACCTCTTTGCAATTTTAATAGCACTACTAATTATAGCTGCAATTTTCGCCCCAGCATCCATACTGAACTATGTCACAGAAGGTCATTTCAGCGCAGCTTTTTCTTTTTCGATGTTAAAGAGAATGTTTAGTTTTAGGTATCTTATCGGCTTGTTAGTAGCAGGCGCTTATGTAATTTTTGTGCTAGGATTATCCTTTAGCCTTTTCTATTTCGTAGGACGAGCCCTCCAGGCCCAAAGTCCTTTTCTAATCGCAACTTTCGTATTGCCTGTAGAAGCTATTTTGCTATGGTTGCCTTTCGTAACGATTTGGACCTTATTGGGGGAAGCATGGGGCAAAGTACTACAAAAAGAATATGTTGTATAAGCAATTGCCAATAAATTTAGAAATCGCACTATGTTACAATCAGTGTTGAAGTTTGCTTAACACCTTTTATACTCCTAATATTTTCAAGGATAAAGTTGCCGAGTTGTGAAATCTCATCAACTTTTAACTTCACAATAATGTCCCATTCACCATAAATCAATTCTGCCTCTTCAATTTCATCGAATTCTAATAAATCGTCTATAATTTCTTTTTCCATACCAGAATCTGAACGTATCAGAACGTAGGCGGATGGCATGGCTAAAAGGGTAGCTCTAATTATTTAAAGGTTTTTAATGTCAGAAATTTAAAGCTAACTTATACAAAATGCCAACAAATGTAGGGCCAAAATATCTTGCTGCCGAGAAGAAATATTACGAGGCTAGAACTGAGAAGGAAAAACTAACTGCACTGAAAGAAATGCTCGCGACTGTTCCAAAGCACAAAGGAACCGAACGGCTGCAGCTACAAATTAAAAGGAAAATAGCGGAGCTTCAAAAAGAGATCGAAAAAGAAAAGAAGGCAGGTAAGAAAAAATCTTTTACAATTAAGAAAGAAGGTGCTGCAACTGTTGCCTTTATTGGTGTTTTAAATTCAGGTAAGACACGGTTGTTTTGCAAATTAACTGGTGATAATTATGAAGGTGAAAACAACTATGAAATCAAAATGCGTATGATACCATTTGAAAATATATGGTTGCAAGGTTTAGACTTGCCTGCTTTTCATGCAAATTTCGCAAATTCAACAATAGCTGGGCAAGTTTTTAATCTTATCAGAAACTCAGATGTTATAGTAATAGTTGCAAATGACGAAAAAGAAATACAATTTTTACAATCTATTTTGGAGAAAGCAAATATCAAAATAAGCCAAAAGAAAATGCAAACATTTGAAAAGACTGAACTCCCAGCTATTGCAACGATGTCTGATATTGTTGATACAGAACAGTTTAAACAGCAGATCTGGATGAAAGCAGGCAAGATACGAGTGCAGACAAAGACTTCAGAAAAAATCGCTGAAAAGCCAATTGTGTTGAAAGAAGGTGCAACTGTGCGGGATTTAGCAACTGCTATACACCAAGATTTTGTAAGAAATTTCAAGTATGCGAAAGTTTGGGGCAAATCTGCTAAATTTCCTGGCCAAGCTCTAGGCATGAGCCATAAGCTTTTAGATAAAGATATTGTAGAAATATTTACAAAATGAGATCTAAAGGTTCGGCGGCTGAAAGAGAACTTTTGACTATGCTATGGGGTTGCAACTTCGCCGCTATTAGAGCTGCTGGAAGTGGCGTGCAGAAATTTTATTGCCCTGATGTGCTTGCATCAAACGGAAATCGCGTCATTGCAATAGAATGCAAATCAACAAAGCACAAGTACCAATATTTCGAGCCAGAACAAATAAGACAGTTGTTAGAATTTGCTAAAATGTTCAAAGCAGAAGCTTGGCTGGCTGTCAAATTTTCAACAAATTGGAAATTCTTTAGACCTGAGGATTTAAAGCCGACAGGAAAAGCACTTGTTGTAACAGCCAAGGACAATGCAAAACTTTTTTCAGATATTACTTGTGCTTGAAGGAATGTTCGAACTTGATTTTAAATCTCTCACGCAATCTCGACAATTCTCTTTTGAATGTTGTTCTGTAGTAAATAAAAAAGCCAAACAAGATTATTGCAACTTTTAGTGGCAGAGTCACTATTAATAAAATGCTAAGTGGCGCGCCTTTCAGCGTTGTGTATGCCAAATACATAAGCCAACCTAATATCCCTATAAAAAGTACTGACCAAATTAAACTTAAATGCTGTAGAACTAGTGCTATCGGTTTATAATAGTGTAGCGAAATTGGCCTAGCAATGTGATGATGTAATGTAAAATTTCTAATAGTAGCCATATTTTCTTATTTTTAGAGGCTAATAAAAGCTTTGCTTTCAAACAGCATTAACTTCATTAAGACATTAAATAAGCGAGTACCATTTAATTGCCCTAATGTGCCTTTAACTGCAAATGCCTCGCCGAAGCGAAGGCAATCACCAAGTTCGCCTGGCACGTAAATTAGCACGGGGACAGGGTTTGCCGAATGTGCTTTGGTTTCGCAAGGCGTGCTGTGGTCACCAGTTATGCAAACAATTGTATTTTGCAAATAATTTTTACGTATAAATTTGGCTAAAAACTTTTTGTCAAAATCTTCTATTATATCTTTCTTACCTTTCCAGTCACCATTATGCGAAAATACATCAGTGTCCTTGATATGCAGGTAAACTGCAGAATATCTTTTTAACGCCTTTCCTACTTGCAAAACCAGCCTATCAAAATTTTTTGCCTTCTTTATAATGTGCATCCCCATCAGCTTTGCAAGAGCAGTCTCAGTAGGCATATCAACAAGTGCTGCCCAGTTTTGCAGCTTAGCAAGTTTCGGCAAATTCGAGCCGGCGCCTCTTGTTATAATTGCAAGATTTTGCTTCTTTAATAGCGCATTAGCTTTTTCGAGAAATGCGTTAACGACATTTGCTGTTTTAACAGCTTCTTTCGTATTCTCTAAAGGCCTGCACGCCTGTAAGGGGATGCCTAACCGAGCTGGAAGCGCCGACGATACAAAATTTTTGTAAATTCCGTAACCCGGATGCGTATTTGAAATTCTTGGTGAAAGACCCTTACCTCGCAGCACAAGAACTGCTCTGTAGCCCTTCGTGCATTTGAATATTACTTTAACACTATCAATGGTTTTAATTTTCTTACTTATTAAAGCAGCTAAAACTTTAGCTTCTTTATCTGTAACGCTCGCTCTAACATTTCGCAAAATATTACTTTCTGCATACGCAAAATTACATCGTAATGCTACATCGCCTTTTTTTAATTTTATTCCAAAACCAAATGCTTCTATCGGTCCCCTTCCCTTATAACATTTGAAAGGATTATTGCCGAAAAGTGCTATTGTTGCCACATCAGATTCGGGCGCAAGGCCCCTTTCCACAGGATATAATAAACCAAGTTTTGCTTTTGCAGCTAGCTCGTCAAAATGTGGCTTAATTGCGGCTTCTAGTGGCGTCTTGTTTTGCAAAGCTTTTATTGGCTTATCCCCAAGTCCGTCTAAAATAATATAGAGCAGTTTCATGATTGTTATATTATTTTTATTTTGTAAGGATTATTTGTTTCGACGAAGGAGAGACCTTCAGACAGCTTTCGGCCAGATTCGGCGTATAAAGTAAATAGCTTGTCTCCTTCTTTCACTTTATCGCCAACTTTCAGGTGTAAATAAAGACCCGCACCTTTGTTATAGGGTGCGCCTAAACGCCTACCAATTTTTTTGACAATATCGTTGTCAATTGCTTGTATTATACCAGATTTTTCCGCAGTAATTGTTTCGTCATACTTTCCTGCCATCAATGTGTCAGATGTTATAGTAGGGTTTCCTTTCTGTGCTTTTATTATTTCTTTAAATTTGTCAAGAGCTTTACCAGATTCCAAAATTTCTTTCGCCATTTTCAGCCCAGAGCCTCGCTTTGCAACCTTACCCATTTCCAGCAACAAGCCGGCAAAAAATAGTGATTTATTTTTCAAATCATTGGGACAAGATTTTGAGTTTTCCAAAACCTGCAGCACATCCTTACACTCTAATACAGGCCCTATACCATTCCCAACGGGTTGCGAGCCATTAGTTTTTATAACTTTAACATTGATGCCAAGCCTACCACCAAGTATCATAAATTTTTTCTCCAGTTCATTTGCCTTCGGTTTTGTACATTTTGTTCCCGGCCCAAATGGAATCTCCATCAGGAGGTCGGTTGTACCTATAGCGTATTTTTTTGCTAGGATTGATGCCAACAACATCGCAGTTGGGTCTAGCTGAAGTGGATGCTCAACTTCAATGATAATATCATCAGCAGGCGCTATATCAAGCGCGCCGCCCCAAGCAATACAACCTTTATGATGTAACACAATATTCTTGATTTCCTCCAGCTTGAGAGATACTGGAGCTAAAACCTCCATAACATCAGCAGTTCCTGCAGGGTCTGTAATCGCACGTGACGCAGTTTTAGGTATACACAAACCCGCAGCTGCAACAATTGGTACCACAATTAATGTTGTCCTATTCCCTGGCACGCCGCCGATAGAATGTATGTCTATAACAGGTTTTATACCAAGGCGAAGTATTTGACCAGTCTCCGCCATAGCTCTTGTTAAATGCTCAGTTTCATCAAGGTCCATACCTTTTGTATAAGTTGCAGTGATAAAAGTAGCAATCTCCGCTTGTGTTAATCTGTTATCAACAATATCCGTAACCAATTCGAAGATTTCGTCTTTAGTAAGTTTAGCACCTTCAAGCTTTTTTCTAATACTTGAAATGGAGAAGGGCTTTTCTTCAGCTATTACTGTCAGAGGCTGACCGTCGCTAATATTCAACAAATCCTTAACCTCGTCAAAAAGACCAATTTCATTTTCCTCTATGTGTGTTGAAGAATCGGCAATAGCAACAGCGTAATGCTTTTCAGCCATAATTCTAACACGATCAGCAGGCCCCAGGTCCATCTCTTTAATTGTTGTTGGGTTTAAAACAACAATCAAAGGACCGCCAGATTCTATATTCAGAAGCTTTGCTTTTAGCCTCATATTACGACCTATTTGCTACGATTCTTTACGGCTGTTCCTAAATTCCAAACCAGCGCCGTGAAGAATTGAAACTATTACAACGAGTGCTGCAGGTCCAACAATAAAACCTGCTGGCCCCATTACGAGCACACCACCAAGCATTCCAGTTAATATCATCAATGGATGTATAGCCGACCATTTGCCCGCAAAATATGGTCTAATGACATAATCCAAAAACCCACCTATCGCCAAGCCATAAACAAGAATTCCAACTGCTGCAGAGATATCTCCTCTTAAATATAATAGTGCAGCAGTTGGTATGTATAATGTGCCTGGCCCTAGAACTGGTAAAATGGAAAAGACAGCAGCTGCGATTCCAGCTAACAACGGAGCAGGCAAATCAAACAATATAAAACCGACAATAGCTACTGCACCTTGTATTATACCTATTAGAAACCAAACGAAAAGGAACGAGTTTGCATATTTGCTTAAGTCGCGAAACATATGTGCCTTTTTCTCGCCGGAAAGTGGAAATATTCTTTCAACCCATTTATACAATTTCTCGCCATCTAGCAGGAAGAAAAACACTGAAACCGTAAAAACGAATAGTGATAAAATAATCTTTGGAAGCTCTGCAATGAATGAGGTTGTACTTTCTATTATTTTTTGTAGCACGAGCCTTGTCAAAGATTGAAGCGTGGTAGCAAGTTCTGGAATTTCGGGCAAAAATTTTTCAAAACGAAATTCGCTGGCCAAAATAAAAATTTGGCCAATTTCTTTTAATAATGCATTGACGCCCACAGCAATTATAGTTATAATTAATCCTAAAATAAATGCAGTCAGGAGCCCTGCTGATAATATTTCGGGTATTTTTTTACGGAGCCACTTATGTGGCTTATATAATATAAAAGCAATAACTGCTGCAAATGCTAAAGCAGTAAAAAAAGGCCTAAGGAGCAGAAAGCCTGCTGCGAGGGCGCCTATGATTAGAAGTACGTTCACCAAACTTTTGTCAATGGCCATTTTAATAGATTAAATCAAAGGTAATTAAAAACCTTTACTATAGCAGTAGCAAAAGTTTATAGTTCTCCCTTAAAATACTCCGGCAACAATGCTATGGATTGTAAAATCATTGAAGGGTTTTCTTTTGCCAGCGTATTAAGGTCATGCACGCCTGTTAGCACTGCTATTGTCCTAACATTGGCGTTTTTACCTGTCCTTATGTCATAAATAGTGTCGCCAACGAGCCAAATTACTTTTCCTTTTGCTTTTTCCTCTATTGTATCTATTATGTCGGGATCTGGCTTAAGGTGTATATCTTCAGTACCTAAAATCGCAGCGAACCATTTTTTCTTTAACCCTGCAGCCTGCACTGCCGCACTAATTTCTGCTCTCGTTGCGTGTGAATAAATGGCAAGCTTGAAATCTTTACTAAGCTCTTCTAAGGCCTTCGCAACACCTTCTATTGGCTTCACTAGTTTAGCAGTTTGCTCGACAAAGAATTTCTGCTTGTCAGCAACAACTTGCTGTAACTTTGCCTCCGAAATGCCTGGAAACAATTTTCTAACGATTGCTTCAGCAGGTGGGCCTAATTCCATAATTATTTTCTCCTCTGGCAATTTAGGTAAGTTATTCTTTTCAAAAGCTAAATTAAAAGATACTGCATGCGCTTGCTGCGAATTAGCAAGCGTGCCATCAAAGTCAAAGCAAATAATTTCATCGAAACCAACAGACTTATGCTTTGCAGCCATCGCACTATCTTTTTTTAGCTAACGCGAGACTATAAATTGTTTCTATAAGTATGGCTAAGATAAGTATTATACTCAGGACAAAGAAAACTGAACTCTTAATTTGCCATGAATAGTACAAAAGCATACTATTACCTATTGCGTAAAGAATTGCAAAATGTATGTGTATGTTAATTTTATGTTTCTTATAGTTTTCCCAAGTTTCCCAAATCCATGCAATTATTAGTAAAATTGAACCAATAACGCCGATAATAAGTCCTAAAGGTAGTATGGCAGCCATACAATAAAAAAACAAACTTATATTTTAAATCTTAGTATTGCGCCGAGCCCGCCCAATCCGTCTAGTTTCTCACCAGCTTCATACTTACTATTAATAATATGAATTTCACCTCTTGTTGCTTCAACCGCATCGAAAAGCTCCGCTAGTTCGTTGTACTTTTTAAGCTCTCTATATCTTTCAATTAATTTTTCCGTTACTAATAAAATTTTAACAGCTCCTGCTGCAGCCGCTTCTTTGATAGCTGGCAGTTTATAAATAGCCAACTTACTTTCTTTTCCTACTTCTGCCATAAATAACTCAACCAATTCGAATTCTCTTTGTAGCGCCGTACCCTTAACAACCTTATCCAAAGCCCCTCTCTTAAGAAGTTCAATAATGCCGCGTTTGCCAGCCATGCTAATATCTTCTAATTTTATTTTATCAATAAGCTCTTCGTGTTTTTCTTTTAACCTTTTAAGAACCTCTTCTTTCCAAAATAAAGGACTTGCAATGATAACTATATCGTGAGATTTGGCAATTTCCGCAACAGCTGCAACTAATTTACCCATTCGCTCTTCAACTTTTTCTGTAAACCTCTTTTTTGCCAAACCTAGTTGCAGCTGTGCCAAATACTTAATACCTGTAGGTGTAAGCTCTGCCAAATTCGCCGCTTCGTCATCCAGAACACACACAGCAACAGATGGCATCTTTGTTGCAGCCTCAGCTTCTTTCAGTCGCTTTACTTGAAAAGGTTTCCAAGCCTTGAATATTTTTATTGTATCCCCCAATTGGATATCAAGAGTATGATGACTCCCTAAAGGCAACTCTTCAGGCCCTTCGGCAATTGTCCCAACAATACGAACGGCAGAGGGCTCAAAAATGACTTTTTCAGTCTTTATCTTGACAAAGTATACCTCTCTTTTAAGTCTAGCGCGTTCCTCTTCCCTACCGATTTTTACTTTTCGCACAATTTCGCCTGCAACAAAGTCGTCCGGCTCTATTAGTCGCGAGAGATGCCATAGATCGTCTGCAGTGTCTACTTTTACGCGCGCTTCGTCCTTACTTAAATAGAGGATTTTCATAGTCTAAAAAGAACTTATGGTTATTTATAATATTGTGGTCGGAGAATACAGAATAACCTTTTTATAGCAACTTTTACTTTACTTAATAATGGCCACAGAGATGCAAGGTCAAATAGGACCATTCATAATATTATTAGTGTTATTAGGCGGGATTATATTTTATGTAATTTCTATAAATCCTGTCGAGCGAGAAGCTATTATAGGACCAATTCTTTATGAAAGATACGTGTTAGATACACAACCCGGTTTAGTAGAGGCCACGCCTTTAACAACATATAAAGTGAGTAAGGACTTAGGTATTTCTTATCTCGATTATAGTCCTATACCAACACCAAAAATACTTTCGGAACAAATTTCTATTAAGCGCTCGGCAACAACAAATACGCAAACAGCATTTCCTGTAAATATCAACAAACAAGAGTTAACCGCAGCAAGTCTTGATTTTAACATAGCAAGCAAGCTTGGTAATGCGGGTTTGACAGTAACACTAAATGGAATAGTTGTCTTTACAGGCAACCTTGAGCCGGGGCGACAATCTATAGACTTGCCACTTGATGTATTACAGCAAGGCCCAAATGAAATTATAATTTCAGTTGCACCACCAGGCATTGCATTTTGGCGCTCTACAACCTATGTCTTAACAGATGTTGAGTTTGTATCAAAGAATTACATGCCAGAAAGAGCAGTATCTGAGCAAATTGTCACGCTGACACCACAAGAATTGACTGGTTTGATATCTGCGCGCCTTGATGCTTATGCAAAACAGCTAAGTGCAAAGCCTGCAACAATAACATTGAAATTTAATGACAAGCAACTTTATTCTGCGATACCAACAGATGAAAGATTAAGAATAGATTTGCCACCAGTTCTAGTACAAACAACAAACAAACTGAATTGGGCTGTTGCCCGTGATGGCAAATATGATATAATATTCGGCAAGTTAACAATTACATACGCTAAAGCGCCATATAAAGTTAAGAGCTGGACTTTTGCAATTACGGACTTTGAAATTTCAGCGAGTAAAACTGGGCAAATCAATTGCCTGCTGCAAGTTACTGCAGCAACTGATGTCACAAAGTTACTTACATTTCAGATAAACGCGCAAACAGTTTCTATAGAAATGAAAGATGGTAAAATTGAAGAGAATATTTGTAGATATCTACAGCCAGGCGATAATTACCTTGCTGTTTATTCGCCTTCAGACATCAAGCTTGACAAGCTGAGCATTCTGATAAAAGGAAAGGCTTAGAATGGATTCTAAACAACATACTGAAGAAGAAGTAGAGGAGCCTGAATATCAATCAGGCAGGTCCCCGTGGGCTGCTATCCTCTTTATAATCTTAACCTTTTTTGTATTTCTCCTAAATCTGCTTGGCATATCACCACTTTGGTTTACTATGACTTTATTTTTCTTTTTCGCATTAGGTGCCGCGATTTCCCTCTGGCTCGGAGGTCGCAAAGGTAAGGCAGTAATCATTTTCATAATCATGTTTTTCGGCTTTGGCTTTGCTTCTTGGTGGATGGTCGAAACACCTCTTGGAAAGCAGTTGGTTGGTAAGCTTGGTATCGGTGGCGTCCAACTTATGGAAGGTTTGCGTGGCCTTACAGGTCCAATTAATATTATGATGCAAATTTTCAAAGGAACATATAATCCTGAAAATCTCTGGCAATCAAATGTTGTTGAGTCGCAATATGAAGTGGCAAAGGACGTTGGCGTTACTTTAGTCGATGTTAAAGCGTTACGCGAAATTTTTGAAGTAAGCCAAGAACTTGTAATTACTGGTAGGATAAACGCAGTGGGCTTTCCTGGCACAGAGGTTACAGCAGCATTAGGAGCTTGCGAGTTTGACATCACTAGAAGAGAATGCAAAAGCAACAGTTGGAATTGCATACCTTCAGAACTTAAGGTGCGAGAGGCAAGGAATAGAGTTTTTACATGTAAGCACCCCCCTATTGGAAAAGAGGCTACCCCTTATACAGTAAATATCGAAGCTAAGGCAGAAGATACGATACTTATAGCAGGTAAACAATTCGTATTTGCCTCTACAGACGCACTACTCGCAGTAGAGCCAGGCATAAGTCCGTTGGATGCATTTGGCGTTCCTGCAAATAGCTTGAAAAGTTGGCAGAAAGGCGACAGCTCTGTAAATTTAGGAATAGATATTTCCGGCAGACCAGAAGTTCTTGAAACAGATGTTGAATATTTTCTCGGTGTTAGCGTAGAAAATCCTGTTTCGCATACAGGAACTGCTTTTATTAAAGAAGTAGAGTTTTTTATACCTGCAGCAAGGCCAAATCTTGGCGCGAAAAGCGCAGATAAAGATTTCATTTGCAACCAACCTATAACACAAGAGGATATTGCTACACTGAAATTACCACAAGGAGTTGTGCTTAACAAGTGTGTTGCGAGGCTTAACAAGCAACTAAAGCCAGGAGATTTCTTAAATTCTTATATCAAAATCAAAATTGCAGAAGATGAGTTGGTGGGGCAAGATTTTAGCACCTTCTTCGTCCTTGCAAGGTTAAAATATGATTACTCAAACAGCAAACTTATCCCGCTCACAGTGAAAGAATTAACATAAAATGCAATCTGCAAGAAAGCTAAGCGTTAAGAACTATGAAAAGCCAAGTAAAGTTAGAAAATTATTTATCACAGAAATTACATCAAAATCTTTAACGTTAATCTTCTTGGTAATGGTAATTGTAGTAAGCGGCTGCATTAGCTTACCGATATTCAGTACGCGAGAGATCGAATCAGAGACCTTTATTGGCGGTACTGATGGTCTTGTGCTACGTTTTCTAAGCTTGCCATCGACAGTATTACAAAATCAAAGTTTTAGCATCGTAGCGCTAGTAGAAAATAAAGGAGAATCTGATATTAACGCAGAAGACGCTTTCTTTACATTAAACAATGCGAATGCATTTAACATTCCTGATAAAGAGATAACAAAAAGAAATAGTATAAAATTAACTGGCGCCAAGCTAGTTGGAGGTGTTGTGATGCCTGGCGGAAGTGAACAAATTGCATGGGGCCCAGCCAAAATCACAAGCCTTATTTTGACAGAGCAGCAAATCATTCCACTTAGCATAGATGCTTGTTATCCATACACCACTACAGCAACATCACGCGTGTGCATTAGCAAAACGCACAAATTATGCGAGCCTGTTGCAGAAAAAATTGTAAAAAATTCGGGTGCGCCAATCCAGCTAACATCACTACGGCAAATTGCACTTCCAAAAAATAATGATATAGAACTTACCCTCATATTTGAAATAAAAAATGTTGGTGGCGGTGCTGTTTTCGAAGCGGTAGCAAGTTGCCCTAACCCAAATATTGCCCAAAAGGATTATGTTAACATAAAGGCAATAAAGCTAGGAGGCAAATCTCTTGATTTGAAAAACTGTTCTGAACTAAGTATGAGCTTGTTTGAAAATAAGGGCTCAGCGAGCTGTACCTTCACAATTCCTGCAACAACCGACTATGAAGAGCAACTAACAATAGAGCTAGAATACAAATACAAAAAAGGCTTGTCAGGGCAGGTGGTTACAGTTCCGATTTGATCCTTTTTTCAGCATTCTTCAATCAAAACAAACCTTTTAAAATGCCAATATGCAAATATTAATATGGCCTCAAAGACTGGAACAATTCTTCTCGCAATAGCGCTTATTATTATAATAGCATTTTCTGGCTGTATAAGCAAGCAAAAAACAGAACAAATTGTAAAGCAAAAAGCCTTTATCGGCGGGAATGAAGGTATTAGTATAGAAAAAATGACTGGTCTGCCACCCGACCAAATATATGAAGGCCAAGATTTTCAAATTGGTGTTACACTTAAAAACAAAGGCGAGGCTGAGGCGTCAAATATTGTTGTTAGCGTGGCAGGCATCGACGCTACACGCTTTCAACTAAGTCCTGTTTCAGAGCAGCTAATAAAATTATCACCCGTTTCTAAGATAGGAGATACAATGATACCTGGTGGACAAGCGCAAATCATTTTTAATGCGAAAGCGCCCGATATAGTTGGGGCGCAGGCGCAATATCCGCTTCAGATTATAGCGATTTACGATTATAGCACGCAAGCGGTTGCTGGAGTTTGCATGAAGGAAAGTCTAATCCAGCAAACAACCGCAGGACCAGAAATTTGCAAATTAACTGGTAATAAGCCAGTTGAAAGTTCAGGCGCGCCAATGAAAGTAGTCTCGGTCGAAGAACTTCCGACAGGATTTAATATCAAAATCAAAAATGTCGGCCGTGGCTACCCCTTTGTTTCTACTACGAGACCGTCCAACGAAGGCGATATAAATCCGTTCACCCAAAAAGATAGAGTGGAAATATCGGCAAAGCTTGGCGATACGACGCTAACTTGTACACAATCAGTATTGTTGCTTACAAATAATGAAGCAACTGTTTTCTGTCCTGCAACATTAAGTGCTGGTGCAGAATACGTCGAACAACTCGCTATAAAATTAAATTATGGTTATGTTGAAAGAATAAGTACAACGCTCAATATACTGGCCATAAGCTAAGTTGCGAAATTTAAGTAGTTGAAAGTAGAATAGCTTTTATTTCTTTTAGGCATTAAAAATTGCATGAGGCTATTTGCAGACCTTCATATACATTCGAGATTTAGCAAGGCTTGCTCCCAAGATCTTAATCTGCAAAATCTAGAAAGATGGGCTTTAATTAAAGGCCTTCATATTCTTGGTACCGGAGATTTTACGCATCCTACGTGGCTAAATGAATTAAAACAAAATCTGCAGCAAGTGACAGATGATGGCATTTTTTCTTATGGAAAGATAAACTTTATCTTGACGACAGAGATTTCAAATGTCTATGAATTAGATGGTAAAATTAAAAAGATTCATCACATATTGCTTGTACCCAGCTTTGAGGTTGCAGAACAGATAAATGATTATTTGTCAAAGTTTACTAATTTATCTGTAGATGGAAGGCCGACTGTAAGAATAGCTAGTCCGAAGCTTGTTGAAGATATAAAATCAATTTCCAGCAAAATAGAAATTATCCCTGCACATGCGTGGACGCCACACTTTGCCTTGTTTGGTAGCAAGTCTGGTTTCGATTCCTTAAAAGAATGCTATGAGGATAAAGCAAACGAGATTCACGCTATTGAAAGTGGCATGAGCTCTGACCCGGCAATGAATTGGAGACTCTCAGCACTTGATAAGATACAGATAGTTTCATTTTCAGATGCCCATTCTTATTGGCCTTGGCGCATTGGGAGAGAGGCAACAATTTTCGATACAGAGCTAAAATACAATAAAATTATCAACGCAATAAGAACTGGCGAAGGCCTTGCGGGAACTATAGAGACTTCGCCCGAATACGGCAAATATCATTTTGATGGCCATCGTAACTGTGGTGTGTGGATGGAGCCCCAGCAATCAAAAAAGTATAACAATAGATGTCCAAAATGCGGCAAACCTTTGACAATAGGTGTGCTGAACAGGGTTGAGCAACTTGCTGATAGACCTGCAAATTATAAGCCAGAAAAAAGACCACCTTTCTATACTTTATTGCCTCTAGCAGAGCTGTTGGCAGCCTCGCTTGGCACGAAATCGGTGACAGCCAAACCAGTCTTGCAAATTTACAATGAAATGCTGGAAAGGTTTAGCTCAGAATATGCGATTCTAATGGAAGCGCCGCCAGAACAGCTATCTGAAATTGTTACGGATGACATTGTAGAGCTGATAATTAAAAACAGATTTGGTAAACTAACAGTGCAGCCGGGCTACGACGGTGTTTATGGCAAACTGCTTTTAGAAAAAAATGCGAGCAATAAAATGCAACAAATGGCGAGCGAGCAAAAATCCTTATTTGATTATAATTGAAAGATAAAACTGCTTTAAATCCTTAGCTAGTTAATTGTATTTGAAAAGTTCCTGCGTTTGCGCCAAGTTGTTTATCTAATTCTGTTTGTATGCTTTTAATAATTTCATCTAAGGCTCTCTTGTTCGCACCTTCCAAACTAAATTTATATTTTGGAGCTGATATATATTTTACCTCTAACTTTGCATTTGCCTTGCTGGCAATTTCAATCGCTTTTGATATCGCACTTTTTATTACCTCAAGACCATTCGGCGCGGCAGATTGTATTAAGAAATAACCGTCTAACTTTGCTTTTGGCGGTACAATTCTTTTTTGCACCAATGCCGAAAGCTGTTCGGCAAGCTTCTTATCCACACCCAATCGCTCTAGAATAAGCGAGCCTTTTTGCGAAATTTCAAGGAACGCAGGATATAGCGCACCGAAAGTCTGGAGAATTTTATTTCCAATTTTCTCGTAAGCAACTTTTACCGTAATCCCAGACTGCTTTGCAAAAACTTCTAAAATATCATTAGCGATCTTTTCATTCGCCCATTGTTGTAACTTTGTTCTTCGCTGGCCTTCGCCAACTCTTCTTAAGGAGAGCTCCGCAAATCTTTTCCCAGCGTCTATTGACATAACCTTACAAACAACCTTCGTACCTGGTTTCAAATAAACTTTCATTGCTCTTACCTGCTTTCGGGCAATTTCAGAAACATGTATCCACCCTTCTACATCCTCAAATTCGTCCAAAATAACAAATACAGAACTTGGGGTTGCCTCCCTAATTGTGCAGATTACAAGCTCATCCTTCTCTGGCAAATTCTTTTTAGTATACATAAAAAAAATTATATTATAGTCCTTTTAAATGTTTATTAAACTTAACTAAGTACTTCTAGAATATGGGCTTTGATTTTTGCAGCACCACCAGTTGCTTCAGCAAGCACTTCACCACAAACAAGACATTTGACAGTTGTAGCAGCTCTGTTAAAAATTATTTGCTCATTCTTACATTTTTCACAACGCACTTTAACAAACCTCGATTTTAAATTATAATTTTTTGTCATACTAGCTCAACTTTTCGCACTCTTCTTGGTGATTGCTTAAAATGTGCTTTATTGCATTTGGTGCACTGAAATTTCAAATTTGCCTTTTTTGTAACTTTTGCTTTTTCGTGAATTATCGGTCTCGGAGAACCTCCATATCCTGACTCGATGTAAGCGTAATGCCTAACACCCCACTTTAGAGCTTTCTTTTTCGTTTTAGGCCTGGGTTTAGTTTTCTCTATTACTACCTTATGTAAAGTGTGCGCCCTACAGCTAGGGCAATACTTTTTGACTTGTTTCGGTATCTTCATAGGACATTACCCAATGATGTAAGATATTAGGTATTTTGCGTTGTTTCATTTTTAACTTCCGTGACGGCGATTTCCACAGCCTTGTTTTGCTTAAGCAATAGTTCTGCCAGTTCTATTGGAAGCTCTACCTCAGAGCCAGCAGTAAATGGACCATAGCGATTGAGTTTTGTGTCGATTAGCTCTGGGATAGCCTCAAGCAGTTTTATTCGCTTACTACCTGAAAGCGATGCTTGCTCAGTTTCTTTTAAATGCTTCGGTTCAGCAGTATAGCTATGATTTAAGAATTCAAAGAAGCCTTCGCCGCTTTGTTTTATTATTTCTAGTAGCGCAAAATATAATTTTTCTTCAGAAAGTAACATATTTGTAGTATCTTTAAGCTTAAATCCTCCACGAGCGGTAAATAGTGCTCTACTTATGACTTTTCGCTCTCGTCTGTCATACAAATCTCGTAGCGCTCTTTTAGCGTTTTCTAGTTCTAGTTTTGTCTTTTCTGCAGCCTCGTCAAAACCTGCATCTTTTTGCCGAACGAGAAACTCTTCTTTTGACTTAAAATAAGCGCTGATTTTTTTTAACTGTTCTTTATCTATCGGTTGGAGGTCGGTGGAATATTTTTCCGCCCTAAGTATTTCATAAAGGTCTTCGTATGAAAATTCTCCTCCCATTGCACGCCCAATAACTAGTTAGGGCTAACATTTAATAACTCTTTTGCTAAACTTAAATTATTCAAATCTTTAAGTAAATAACAATCTTTACTTTTTATCATAATTTTTATTTTTTTCTTCCGAGCTTGTGTCTTGGGTAGCTAAGTGGATTTCTGATTTTGCTACAAATAAAATCTGGTTTGCAAACACCAATATCTTCAAAAAATTTCTTACAGTTTGGCGGCGGTACTCGTTCTTTACGCCGAAAATGCCAATTTAACTGCGATTTTATATATCCTAACTTTAGCGGCGGCAAGTTTTTGTTGTTCCACTCATAAACAAATTTCTCGATTTCAGGCCAAGGCCATTTGGTGGCTTTAAGAAAATTAATCAAAGCAAAAAGTGCGCGCTTTCTCCCATCTGGCAAGCCTCTTAGTGTTGCAATCATGCAAGGTGGAAACATTTCTACTGAAACTTTGCTAGCATAATCTTCAATCTTTACTTTATCTTGTTGTACGCTTTCTTGCACTCGCAAATTCCAATCCAAAGCCTGCATTAGCAACTGCGCAGCTTCCCCATGCCGCACATTTGTCGTATCCAAAAATTTTACGTCAACAGACTTCACATTTTCCGGTTTTGCTAATTCTATCGTAAACGTGTCAATATCTTTTGGTCTAATCGGTAGCGAGACAAGCCATTTTTTTTCATTTAAGGAATAAGGCATCCTAAAGAGATGTCGCGGCGCTATTAATATCGTATCGATTTCTAATAGTTTGTACGGGTCTAATACATCATTTTGTATGAATGTTGCAGGTTTCTTACCACTTTTCTCACTAATTTTCGCCACGTCTTGCTCAAGCTCTATAATATTGCGAGCCAGCGGTTGTCTAATATACTCTCTCAAATACTTGGCAACAATTTGGGGCGTGTCTGGAAACGCCAATCTCTCATCCGTTGAAAAGGCTTCCCAAGGTATTCCGATATGAAAGCCACTACCACCGGAAAATTTTACGCTATAACACTTAACATTGTGCGTTTCAAGAGCCCAGCAAAGTAGTTTTGCACAGATTTTTGACCATTCTAACACTTTACAATCAATGTCTAATACAAGATCAAAACCTATTCTCAATGCATCAAGATCCTTTTTTTCCGAATCAGTTTTCAAGCCCAGCGGATTTGTCCACCTTTCTTCAGAACAATGGAAGCTTGTTGCACCTTGCCTGACTTGCTTTATAACGTCGGCAGGAAATTCTAACGTGTCGGGCCTCTTGCCAAATACCTGACCAAATTGGACTGCCACCTCTCTATTAGCAGCTACTCGAACCAATTCTGCACAAATAGCCGGATTTGAGTAATATGTTATAATTTCTGACAATTTCATACTTCTAGTCCATGCACCTCAATAAAAATTTCAAAAAGAACTTTAATAAGTATTTGTTTAGTAATGACTATTTGCTAAATTGCTAAGCTTAACTTTCTAAAAATAACGGGTTAATCTCTTAGTTTAGGTAGAAATCTAGAAAGTTCGGAAAGTTTTCTTGTATTTAGAATGTTCTTTGCCTCAGCCCAACCTCGTCTTGCATTATAAACTCCAAACTCCATGTACCGTAATTGGTCCGGGGTATGTGCGTCGGAATTAATGCATAGCATCACACCAGCTTCAATTGCGGCCTTAATGTTTACGTCATTTAAATCAAGCCTATCAGGAATGCTGTCAATTTCCAAAATTTTCTTCTTTTCCCTTGCAACTGCATAAATCTGTTCAAGGTCTAAGTCAAAAGGCTTCCTTTGATTTATTATTCTACCAGTTGGATGACCTAAAATGTCTAGATTTTTATTTTCTAAAGCTTTTATTATGCGCCCCGTTATTATTTTTCTAGGGGATTTCCACCCAGTGTGTACACTTCCAATAACAACATTTAATTTTTTTAGAATTTTTTCAGGATAATCAAAACTACCATCTGCCAAAATGTCCACTTCAGCGCCAGTAAGGATATGAATATCCTTGAATTTTTTCTGTACAGACTTAATTTCTTGAAGCTGGCTTAGAAGTTTCGCCTCGTCCAAGCCTCTTGCAATTGCCCTGGTTTTACTATGGTCTGAAATGCAAACATATTCATAGCCTCTAGCCTTTGCTGCAGAAACCATCTCCTCAATTGAAGCACCACCATCGCTCCAATTTGTATGAATGTGAAAATCGCCTTTAATATCGCCCAGGGTAATTAATTTTGGCAGTCTGCGTTTTTGTGCAGCTTCTATTTCGCCTCTCATCTCTCTGAGTTCTGGTTCTATATACTGTAAACCAAGTTTTTTGTAAACTTCATTTTCAGTTTTGCCAGCAACAAGTTTACCCGTTTTCCTGTCGAAGAGGCCATATTCTGAAAGCTTATAGCCTTTTTCTATTCCAATTCTCCTTAATGCAACATTGTGCTCTACATTTCCAGTAAAATATTGGAGCGCAGCACCAAACACATTGTCATCAAGCACACGAACATCTGCCTGCAAACCGTTGCGCAATACAACTGTCGATTTCGTTAAGCCCTTAGCCAAAACTCGGGCGACTTCTGGCATAGTTGTAAAAGTATCCATTACTTTTATTGCTGCAGACGGTTTTTTTATTGTAACAAGAATGTCTAAATCGCCAACAGTTTCTTTTCTGCGTCTTATGCTGCCTGCTTCTGAGATATGACCTATTTCAGATATTTTCTTTAACCTTGAAATTATTGTCTGCGCAATAGGTAAGATCTCGCCTAATAAAAATCTCCCTTTCCCCTTTTCAAACAATCCAATTCCGGCAGCGATGTTCTCCTCTGATTTTGGCCCAAATCCGGGTAATTTGGCAATTTTGTGCTGAGAAATTGCTTTCTTTAAGTCATCAATATTCTTAATCTTCAGTTCTCTCCACAGTCGAATAGCCTTTTTTGGCCCAATTGATTCTATCGATATGAGAGTTGCAAGACCGGCCGGCACTTTCGCTTTTAGCCTTTCGTATTCGTTGACTTTGCCAGTTTCAATAAATTGTACAATCTTTTTTGCAATTCGCTCTCCAACGCCAGGTATTTCCTTTAGCGCCTTTATACCACCTTTTTTATAAATGTCCTCAATCGCTTCAGGAATAGCTTCTATAGCCTGTGCAGCCTTCCGGAATGCACGAGGCTTCCATTGTATCCCAAGAAGCTCTTGTAAATCTGCTATGTCGTAAAATATTTTAGCAATTTCAAAGTTTAGCATGGCCAGTTAAACTACATAAACGAGAAATAAAAACTTAACTTAGCCTGAGCAGGCATAACTATGCTCAAGTTCCCGTAAATAATTAATGATGTCTGCTTTGCTTGCATTTAATTTGCTTTTTTCTTCGTTGGTTAATT
The DNA here is from genome assembly GCA_038851215.1 of Candidatus Nanoarchaeia archaeon. Lineage (GTDB taxonomy): Archaea > Nanobdellota > Nanobdellia > UBA10117 > UBA10117 > JAWCLD01. Next base: position 39,657 of record JAWCLD010000002.1, read on the forward strand.
TGCGTTCAAGTCCTAGAGCTTTCTCGACAGGCTTTGCGTTTAACAAAGATATAAGCGCAGGTCTAGAATAACTTTCTTCATGCAGCACGACAATTTTTCTAGAGCTATCTTTTCTTGCAATTGTCAAGCACACATTTTCATAGCTCTTTTCAACATATGCAATAACATAAAGTTCGCCTATTTCAATATATGGTACAATTGCATCGTGCTTGACAACAACCATACAATTTAAAGGGAAATAAAGAAATAAAAATTTTCTCAAAAAAATTTGCTTAATTCAGTATCAGGTATTTTCTTAAGATACGCTTCAGCCTTTTCCAATATATCCTTATCCGACTTGAATGTTAGCCGCTTAATTGCATCTTCGTAAGGTAGCCATTCGTAGCCAGCGTGTTCTGAAGAGACTTTGACATATGCTTGTGAAGTTCTTGCTAATAAATAAATTACGTCTTTTGAAACTAACTCACCTTCCTTTCTATAAATGTAATGTATCTTTTCCCTAAAGCCTGGAAAAAATTCCAAGTCTTTTATGCCGGTTTCCTCTTGTACTTCACGAATTGCAGCGTCTTTTTCCTCTTCGCTTTTTTCTACAAGGCCTTTTGGAAAAGCCCAACTTTCTTTATATTGGCCAGAAGCGGCCTTATATAGTAAGAGGTAAAACCTTTTGCCCTTTTCCTCCCGGAAAACAACGCAACCAGCCGATTTTTCTCGTATCATTTTTGAAGGTCCCGAGTATAAAGTTCGATTTTTGCCATGCCTGCCTCGAATCTCTTTCTTTGCGTTGGAAATCTCATTGCTGCAGATGGATGTGGCAGCTCTATGTACGTCGCATTAAAGACTAAAGGAACATTTTTCGCAGCAATTTTGCCAAGGAGAACTATAACTTCAGGTTTTATTTGCTTAAGCTCTCTTTTTAACATGGGAAGATATTTTTTAATTAGTTTAGGTTTTGGAGGTCCGATACATCTTACTTTAACAACATTTGTGATGTAAACTTTCTTTCTGTCAATTTTATGTAATTTCAGTTGCTTATCAAGAAATTTTCCTGCTCTGCCAACAAACGGTCTGCCTTTTTTTTCTTCCTCAACGCCTGGCGCTTCTCCAATAAAAACAATTTTAGCATTCTTTGGCCCTTCGCCCAAAATCATTTTTGTGGCCATACGATACAAAGGATGGACGAGTATAAAAATTCTCACTTTCGCTTAATTTTTTAAGCATTGGACGCATTCTTAAAACATTTTCCGCGCTGAATGTCTTTAAATCTACTATAATATAATCTAAAGTTGGTTTTTGAAAGTCGTGAGTAGCTTCCTCAATTAGTTTTTCCAATGGTGGCCAGTTATTATCTTTTAATTTTTTCTCTATAAGAAAACTTACAAATTCCCAGCTTTTTGGAGTAATTCTTCCTCCTTTATAATAGGAAGCCCTGTATTTAACAAAAGTTTGTGCAAGAGCGTAATTATCAAAC
>JAWCLD010000003.1:0-15222 GCA_038851215.1 Candidatus Nanoarchaeia archaeon
CATCTTAATGTTTGTTTGCGGGCCTTCAATTGTAATCTCATCGCCAATTGCAATTGGTCCTTCGACCTTTATTACAGCAACTGAAATCTTGTCAAAGAAATGCGTTACAGTACCAACACGTTTCTTTCCAGCCGTAAGGTCTTCGGGCTTTTTTTCTTTTGCCGCTTTTGGCTTCGTAGTTTTAGCGGGCATATTAAATCGTACACCTCCATTAAGATTAGGCTAAGCCTATTTTAAAGCTTTGCCTATGATTTTTTAATCTTTGTTGGTTTGGTCCATTTCAAACGGACGGGAGAACGACCTAATTTAAGCATATATTTCTCGCACTTACCACCGCAAAAATAAAGAATTTTGCCAGTATTTTGAATGAGCGCTTTGCCGCTTGTTCTATCGAAATTTTTTCCGCAATAGACGCAGATTGGCATATTTAGCCTCAAAGAGTCGAATTAAAAAAGCTTTCTAATCGCAGCTTTAAGGCTCTATTTTTTTACGTTATGATTTTTCTAACTGCCCGAGTTTATCTCTCCAGGCAGGCATCCTTTTTAAATACGCAATAGTCCTTTCGAAAGCTTGTTCCTCTGTTAGGCCTTGCTTCTTAGCAAATATGCGCGACATATTTTCAATAATAGCACTTAGTGGCAACAATTTTCCAGAAGGTGCGCAGTATTTGCAATATTTGCCTTCTCTGATAGGCATAGCGCAACTTTCACAAGGTTTTTGAGTCATATCAATTAAAGTAGTATCAGAGATAAAAGTTTTGCCAATGTTAGTTTTATCGTTTTCTTCCCTTGACCGGACTAGCCTCAATTTCAGTTTCTCTAAGCATAATGATATCGCCGATTCTGAAAGGGCCTATAACGTTTCGTCTCATGATCTTGCCAGCCTCTTTTCCTGCTAGTAGTTTAACACGAACTTGCCTACCGCCCTCGCGAGTGCCCATCGAACCTACTAATTCAAGGATTTGCGCAGGGACAACCTCACCACCAGCCCCAGCAGAGGTCGTTTCTTTTACACCGCCCGCTTCTTCGGCTTTCTTCTCTATAATTTTCTTTGGCATTTTAATTAGTTAGAACTTGGTGCTACTTCTTTTTCTTTCTTTGCCCTTGATTTTTTGGCGGGTTTGGGCTTTTCTTCTTCTTTCGTTTCTACAGGTGCTAAAGGTTTAGTAGGTTTCTTACCTCCCTTCAAAATTTCAACAAAATCATTCAACTTTTTGGTTGCATCGCCAGCGTTTGCAATGGCGACTGCGCTTGTGCCAACAGGAAGGCCGGCAGCAGCACCAAGGTCTGCCTTCGCATCTACAAAAACATAAGGAATATTTTTTTCGTCACAAAGAATCGGCAGATGTGCTACAATCTCAGGAGGATTAACGTCTGCTGCAATAATTACAAGCTTAGCTTCACTTCTTTCAACGGATTTTGTAACTTCATTAGCTCCCTTTCTAATCTTGCCTTGCACACGAATTTCATTGAGCAATTGCAACGCTTGTGCTGCGCGCTCTTTATTCACGTCTACCATAATGTTGTCACAAAAAAAGAGTTTTTAAAGGTTGTCTTAGCGTAATTGTACGAACTTGATACAAAATTACATGGGAAAATATAATAAAAATTAGATTAAAAAAACTCAGTTGTGTGCATAACAAAAAATTAGTTTTCCCTTTAATTTTTTGTCAAGTCTACAAAAGCCAAATCTTTCAAACTGGATTATGTCATCAATTTTTAACTTTTGAGTATTTGCTTCAGCAAGACCCGAAATAATTTTTCCGTCAGGCATTAAAACTTCTGTTTTAATATTATCATCTGAGACCCATTGTATTTTTTGTATCGGTTTATTTTCTTCCGACGTAAATTTTGCTTTTTTGCCAAGGACAATGTTGTAGAGATGCATTAGTCGCACTTCTTTACCTTTGAATTTTTCTAAATCGCTCTTTGCCACGAAAATAGTTTTACCGACTTTAATTTTTCTAACAGCTTTTTTATCCGGATGAAGTTTTGCCTCAACTTCCCTAACTTTAGGTGCACCTATAATAGAAATTTTGACAGGATTAGGTACGAACCAATATCTATTAGCTTTTTTATCTATGAGTTCGCGATTAAGTGCGTTAAGATTCTGGAAAAAGTCCTTTGCAGAAACTTTCTTATCGCTCTGTGAAAGTCCAATTCCTATTGTATAGAATTTCGCCAGCGCCGCAGGTTGATAACCTCTTCTTTTCAGCGCTTTAAGGGTTGCAAGCCGCACATCGTCCCAGCCAGTATATTTACCAGCTTTGATTGCAGCTGCGAGTTTTCTTTTTGACAGTTCGATATCAGTAAACACAATTCTAGCAACATGTATTCCAATAGGTACGTTCCAACCCATCTTTTTTTGAAGGAGATTTTGTTTTCTTTCATTATCCATATGATCTTTAGCTCTAACTGAATGTGTTATGCCAAGCTCGTGGTCGTCAACTGCAACTGCAAAATTCATCAGCGGCCAAACGCGATACTTTTTCTTTTGCAAGGGGTGTGGAGTTTCGCAGATCCGTAGAGCTGGCCAATCGCGCAAAGCAGGGTTAGGGTCTTGCAAATTAGTTTTAATGCGAACAACAGCCCCGCCCGCTGGTATGGTGCCATTTAACATTTGTTTCCATCTCTTCAGCTGTTCTGATACAGGTAATTCGCGACAAGGGCAAGCTCGACCTTTCAGCATAAGTTTTTTCCATTTCTTAGATTCACAAACACAAACATAAGCGTGCTGTGCTCGCAAAACCTCCTTCGCTCTTTTGTAATAGTGCGACATTCTGTTAGACTGCACTATTACTTTGTCAATGTTATTTTCAGTAATCCATTTAGCATCTTCTTCAATAGCCTTATAATTTTCAAGTTCAACCCTTTCCGGATCTGTATCGTCTAACCGCAATAATAGTTTGCCATCATACATTTTACAGTATTCAGAATTTAGCAGAAGCGGATATGCGCCACCTAAATGCAATAAGCCCGAAGGACTTGGTGCAAATCGCATAACAACTTTGCCCTTAATCGCATTCGCTAAAGGCGGCAGCGTCTTTGGCTTCGGTGCTGTCTTTGGCTCGAAGAAATCAGGCCACTCTTCCCGTAGCATTGCCTCCTGTTCTGATAAAGAAAGCTTGTTAATTTTCGAAACGATTTTTGCGATTTCGGGCTGAATTTCTTTCAGATGTAACCGCAAGTTAGCATTTTCAGCAATTAATTTGCCTATTATCGGCCCAACTTGCGCCTTACCACCATGCATAACGGCGTTTGCTAGTGCAAATTTCTCAATTGAAGCAGCAAGCTCCCGTCTGTCAATGTGGCCTTGCATAATTAAACTCTAAAAACGGCAAATATAAGTCTTATCTCTATGCTAAAGTAAAGATAACCTTTTATTTCTTTCACTTACGTTTGTTTTAATGGTTGGCGAAGTGGATACTGGAGTGAATGCACCAAAGCAGAAAAAAACAGGCTTGAGCAAAAAACCACTACCCTTTAAGCCAGAAATTGAACCTGAAGAGCAAGAACTTCTTGGCCCTATTGATGAAGAAGAAATAGAAAATATGCTTCAGGTTAGTGGCGTCGAAATCAAGAAAAAACTTACACAGAGGCCAATGTCGGCCAACGCGAAATCTACAAAACCCACCAAAACTGAAAAATTTGCTAAGCCTAAAATTGAAGTAAAGCCAAAACTCAAAAAAATACCAACTACAAAATCAAAGCCAGAATCTAGATTAGAACAAAAAACAGAGACAAAACAGCCAGAGCCAGAGATAGCGCTTAGCCCTCCAACGAATATGGCAAAGATAGAATCTCAAGATCTAAACAAAGAAATAAAAAATGAAGAAATTAAACATTTAGAACTAGCACCTAGCCAACCTCTCCCACCAGAACTACAACAGCGATCTGCGAGCGAAGATAAATCTAGTTTCGTAAAATGGTTTTTATTTGGCGTCATACTCGTAGCAATTGTTATGGGTAGTTATTTCTTCTTTTACAGCATACTTCATAGCAATAGCAATGTGCAGGAGCTACCTAAGACAGGCCTTGCCGTTTACGAGCCAACAGATCTTTTAGCAGGCTGGACCATTGCTGAAGCAAGAACAAACCTAGCACAAATCCCGTCCGATTTACGAGCAAATTGGTTAACGCAGGGCGTTGTAGATGGCGCACTTTGGCATTATACTAGAGGTGAAGAAGACACTTTTGTTTGGATAAGAATCTATCCAGACAGAAAAACGCTAGAGAACAATGACAAAGAATTCTGGAATGCACTAAATTGGTTATCTGCGTCGTATGTTGGAATTGGCGACAGGGCGAGGATAGGCCTCTATCGAGGAGATCCAACAGCATATTATCCACTAATGATATATGTTGACAAAAATAATACGATGCTTTACATTGCCTATTATAATCACAAAAACAAAGCCTATAACGCAACTGATGAGGTAAGAGTCTCTGCCGATAAGCGATTCCTTCTCGGTCTTGCAAAAGGAATGTTGGCAAAAATGTTTGAAGACGAATCTACAGTTAAAAACGATACCAATGCTAACAACTCATAACAAATTTTTAATTTCGCCAAAATAAAGCACTTTATTAAATTTCGGGATTGCCCAAGCCTCCCAATTTCTGACAGCTTTTGAATAAGATAAAGGCAATTTACCTTCTTCGAGCAGAATGTCAGCTCCTTCAGTAACAAGATTAAAAGAAGGTTGCATAATCAATACTTTGCCCTTCCATTTGCCTTTTAAAAAACATTTCACTTTTTCAGAAATAAAACCGTCGCTTAACTTTAATGTTGGATGGCCATGCCCAACGACAATTATTTTTGCGTATTTAGAATCGACATTAACTATATTATCGCCGTGGGCAAAAAGTATATTATCGATTAAGAAATATTCTTTGATTTCAACTTTAACCCTTTTAGCATAATTCAAAATTGTGTCATGATTCCCTTTTATGATTATAATCTTTTCACAATTTTTTGCTAACAAATTCAATAAATCTTTAACACCAAAGAATTCTTCTTTGTTAACAGTGCTAAATTCGTGTTTTAGATCACCATTTATTATAATAGTTTTGGGCTTTCTCCCTAAAACAGTAAAGATTTTTTTAATTCTTTCTAGTGTGTCTGCTAACTGATACTTTGGAATGAGTATGCCCCTCGCATTTAGCGCATCTTCGTATCCGATGTGGAAATCGCTGAAAGCGAGTATTCTTTGTTTAGGAAGCCACAAAGCTAGATCTATAATTTCAATTCCCGGATAAATTTCAGTTTTCATTTTTATTTCCCTTTCTTACCTATCTTTGCTAATACCATAGTATGCATTCTTTTGATGAATTCTAGTCTGTCTTCTGCCCTGATAGCATCAGAATAGCCTCTCGCAATTAAATTAAGCGCAAAAGGGCTCGGTATTTGTGTTTCAATTTCTCTTATTTTAATTTCGCCATTTTTTAGTAAATTGACAAGTTTTTCCGTTGTTTTAATATCCATCAAATCTACTAAAACCTCGCGTTGCGCCTCTTTCAAAACAGGAAAATTGCGAGAGACGCGTTTGCACGCATTGATCAAGATTTGTGATGAAACTTGTTGCTTGCCAACAGATTTTCTGTTACCTTTGTAATTCCTTATTATTAGCAAACTACGCCCAGCGCAATGTCTAAACCTTCTTTTCAGCACATCTGTACCTTCGATTGCCAGCTTCAACAACTCATAAAGATTTTCCTTTTTTAGTTGCTCAAGAATTTTTGTTGCGTTTAATCTCATTCTAGAAACAAGATAAAAATTTTGATCTGTTATCGAAACAAGAATATTGGTGTGGTAAATTTTTGCTGCTATATATGCAATTGCTCTTGATAATGCATCATTAACCCGCCTACCAAAACAGGCATGGAATATCATATAATGCTTATTGTCGAAAAACAAATTTTCGATAAGTAATTTCTTGTCATGTGGTATTTCTGCATAAGCCCATTGCTCTTTAAAATATTCATAAATAGAATTTGCAGCGTCTCCTTCAGTGTGCAGGTAATCTTTAATAAAGTGTATTATTTCGTCCTTTGGCCTATAGCGATTAAATTTTTCTTCTAGCAATCTGCGGAATTTCTGTATTTCCAGCGCAACCTCAAAATTCAATGGCAGCATTTCGCTATACCAGCTTGGTATAGTCGGTATTTTGCCTGGCACAGGCTTTACATGTGCAACCATGCCTCTTGCAAACTCAAATCTATAGGTCTCACCACCAAGCACAAAAATATCATTTCTTTTTAATCTTTCAAGAAATTCCTCGTCAATTTTACCAACCATTTGCTCTCCCGCCTTAACAATAACATAAGATTCATCGGGAATTGTACCAATATTTGTTGAATAAAGCACCCTTGCCAACTTAGAACGTCTACCAATAAAACCAGTTTCCGCATCATACCAAATCTTTGCATAGACGTTTCGATACTCAAGCTCGGCGTAATCGCCCGCAAGATACTTTATTACAGAAATAAAATCTTCTTTTGCCAAATTCCTGAAGCAATAACTCCTAGTAACAGTAGAATAGATTGTTTCTATATGCTCTTTGCCCTCTATTGCAATACCGTAAATATGTTGCGCAAGGACATCAAGGCAATTTTCCGGTATTTCGATGCGGTCAATCTGCTTCTCTATCGCCAATTTTGCTATAAGCAAATCTTCGACGAGGTCGTCTCTGTCAGTAACTATAAAACGACCTTTAATAGTATCTTGTAGCTTGTGTCCTGATCGGCCGATTCGCTGTAGCGCTCTAGAAACAGATTTTGGCGAGCCAAGCAGAATTACAAGGTCAACATAACCAATATCAATTCCAAGCTCTAGAGATGTCGAACACACAACGCACTTAAGCTTACCTTCTTTAAGCCTTTGCTCTGTCGATAAGCGCAATTCCCTCGACAACGAAGAGTGATGCGCTTCTATATTATCAGTATAAAATTTTGGATACCTTTGTTTTAAATTATATACTACTCGCTCTGTAGCCGCCCTTGTGTTCGTGAAAATTAAAGTTGTCTTATGCGTTTGTATCAAGTCGTGTAGCAATTTGTATGTTGCAGTTTCTAGCTCGGCTTCCGTAACAGACATTATGTTTTCTACTGGCGATAAAACCTTCAAATCGAGACCCTTAATGAACTGAGCATCAATAATCTTACAATCTCTTGCTTCACCATTATTGTAACCAACTAAGAATTGTGCTACTTTGTCAAGTGGCGCAATTGTTGCAGATAACCCAATTCTTGTAAAATTGCCAGCAAGATTTTGTAATCTTTCCAGGCTTAAAGAAAGATGGACGCCCCTTTTGTTTGCCGCAAGGGCGTGAATCTCGTCTACAATAAGCCATTTTATATCTCTCAACAAAAGCCTAAATTTAGGTGCAACAAGCAAGATACCGAGAGTTTCAGGCGTTGTAATGAGAATGTGTGGTGCTTTAGTTAGCATTTTAGTCCTCTCAGCAGGTGTTGTATCTTCTGTTCTAACCAAAATACGAATTCCAAGCTCTTCGCCAGCAAGTTTATTAATCTCCTCTAACGGCTCAAGCAAATTCCTTCTAATGTCATTGTTCAAAGCTTTTAAAGGAGAAACATAAAGGCAATAAACTTTATCTTCAAGCTTACCAACTTGCGCAAGATTTGTTAATTCAGATAGAATAGCTAGAAATGCGGCAAGAGTTTTTCCACTTCCAGTGGGAGCTGAAATGAGAGTATTTTTTTTGTTATGAATGTTTATGATCGCACCTCTTTGCGGCGGGCTAAAAGTCTTAAACTTTGCTAGAAACCATTGTCGAAGTAGAGGATTCAGCGTGCTAAGTATTTCCTCATCGCTTTTTGCTACAGTTTCCCACTTGATCGCCATTTCTTGCCCTAAAGACGTCAAAAACCGACTTTGGGCAAATGGTATAACAATTTATTTTTTAAACATTTTCTGGAGAAGCCAACTTATAATATCTATATCCTTATTATAATATATCGTTATGAAGACTAATTAACCACAAAACACTGCAGCAGCAATTACTGTTGTCCAAAGGCCGTTCTTATCGCCTTCTGCACTTTGGCTTATATTTCGTGTCTTAACAATCTTACCCGACATTTTAAATTCTTGTTTTAGTTCATCCCAATCCTTGTTAGGGTCAAACTCTATGCCCAATGTCGTTGCCAACATTTGTGCAGCCATGTCTTCTGCATGCTCGCCGCATTTCTCATCCGTTTCGCCATATTCGTGGTGCTCTGATAAATAGCCATAAGCTGTTGGATCGGCAGGGATTGCAGCACCAATTGATGCTGCTATTAATCTATTAGGCTCATTAGTTGCAGCTCTTGCCAAGACTGCATAAACAATTTGGCCAGGCTGAAGTTTTTTCAGGCCTTCTTCCTTCGGAATGATTTTACAGCCCGGTGGCAGTATTGAGGAAACAGAAACGATATTGCATTTTTCTATCCCAGCATTTCGAAGCGCTGCTTCGAAGCTTTGCAACATATCTTTATGCTTACCAACACCTTTTGTAAAGAAAACTTCTTTTGGTATGTAACTGTTGGACATTTGTGGCCCGAGTACTATAATAAAATTTTAATTTAAAAATTTTTACCAACAATTATCGTGATATAGTCAATTTTTCAAGTTCATGCATCATCTCATGAAATTTTGGCTTTGCAAAATGTTCTCTGATTGGCTTTAGAATATCTATGAGAGCGTTGGCCACTGCAGCTTTCAAATCGACAGGGTGCAACTCGCCTTTTGCAAAAATACTTTCCATTTCCTTATAATCATCAAAATGAATTGTTCCACCAAACCTCTTTGGCCTTTCTATTGTAAGCTCTCTGCCTAGCTTGAAAATTATGTGCTTTGCCCAATTTAGCACAGGATTATACTCCGTATGTTTTGCTGGACAAAAAGCCGCCATCAGCTTTGCTTTTATGTTTTCTTCAGAGTCTGTTAAAAACACTGCTGTGTTAGGTTTTGATTTTGACATCTTCATTATCGAAACAACTTCCTTAATTTTGTTTTTCGGAATTGGCCAAATTGGAGGTTGCTGCAAACCCAGCAACAGCGTATTGTGCAAAGCAATCGGCTTGTAAATTTCCTCGTGACTATTATGAATTCGTTTTAATGGCTTAATTGTCAAATAAGGGGCAACTTCTCTTGCAATTACATGCGCTTTCCTTTGATCGATGCCAGCATGTGCCAAATTGACTTCTTGTGCAAATATATCAGCAACTTGCATTACAGGGTATATTAATAAAGCAAAACTTACAGCTTCACCTTCAGCTCTGCCCGCAATCGTAATACTTCTCTTAATTCTAGCCAAGTTAGTATTTTTAGCAACTTCGAGAACAGTGCTCCAATAATTATTACCGAGTTTTTGATATAGCTCTGAGCCCAAAACGAAATCCACTTTATCAGGGTCGCCGCCACAAATTTCAATTGCCTTCTTGAAACTTTCTTTATAATATTGCCCCGCAGTTTTTTGTATCGTTTCTAAATTATCACCGAGCTTTTTGTTAATCCAACTGTGATAGTCTGCCAAAAATATAGAGCACTTAACACCTGCTTTTTGCAAATCTGCTAGCTTTGACATCGTTACTAAACCGGTGCCGAGGTGCATCAAGCCCGAAATTTCAAAACCAATATAATGCCTTAGCGGAATACCTAATTCTAATGCAGATTTTAGATCTTCCGTTGTAATAATTTCTTCTGTAGGTGGGGCTGTGATAAGCTCAAGTTTAGTGGCCGTATCCATGCGCCTTAGTATTATTGTTAATATAAAAGTCTAATCCTGCTGCAGAAAGGCTAATAATTTCGCGTTCCTTAATGAAAATATGAAAAAACTACCAAAGTGGTATCTTGAAAAAATATACAGAAATGCGAATATATTTGACGAGCTTGTTCCTGGTAAGCCCTACACTTTGCGCCAGATTGTTTTCAAATGTGACGACAAAAGTAACTGTATGCTTACTGTTTTAAAAAGCGTGAATGATGAATTAACGTTGTTGGATAAAGTTGGCGCAGTTGGTGCAGTAGGTGAGCTTGAATATCCACGTTTTTATCTTTATACCCGCCGCTATAATTCTGAACAAGTGCGCCGGGTGCTCGAAGCCTATTGCAAACGATATTATAAGACGCCACTGGTTGTTTAAATCGTTAGTTTTAAATCATTAAAGGGCTTTATGACGCAGGAAAAGATACCCTTCCAAATATAGTGTCCATATTGTAATATAAAGGAAAATGGCTGAACTAAAATGTAAAGTTGTGCTTTTGGGAGAACCTGCAGTGGGAAAAACCTCACTCATTAGAAGATATGTTGAAGGCCAATTCGATGAAAAATATATTTCTACAGTAGGCACGGCTAATTCGAAGAAATCTTTACGATTCGACAATAAGTCTTTAGATATGATAATTTGGGACTTAATGGGCCAGCACATAACAGATACTTTGTTGAAGACGTATTTGCGGGGTGCAGATGGCGCCTTGCTAGTTGGCGATTTAACCAAGCCAAAAACATTAAGATTTTCAGACTATTGGGGCCCAAAACTGTACGAAGTCGCGGGGAAAGTTCCAATTGTTTTATTGGGTAACAAGTGCGACTTAGTAGGAGACACAAGGGACACAAATCGTTATTTAAATTATTTAGTTTATCAAAAGAAGCTACTTGAGAGGCAATTTAATGTTGTTGGCACATACCTAACTAGCGCCAAAACAGGCGAAAACGTGGAAAGTGCTTTTTCAAAACTTGGCGAAGCATTGGTGCAAAATGTCTGAATTCATGTTGAGGCCAAGACAAGCAATACTAATTCAGCAAAAGGCAAGTAAAAGAGAAGGAAGCGATGAAGCCTCAGTGATAGATACTTGGCGTCAATATGGTATTATAGAAGGAAAAGGCTTGGCAAAGACGGGGACACAATGCACCACCGGAAGACAATTGTATTATGAGGCTAAAAGAACTTGGGTCGGTGCGGGCTATTCTCAAATGGAATTATTTGTCAAAGTTGACGGTGAAATTAAAAGTTTGAAAGACATGGAAGATTTGCCTAATGTGATGCTTGTCCAACTTACGCAATATGTTGAAGAAGCATGGTCTGAACATCCTTGGTATTGCGGTGCTTTAAAAGGTTTCCTTAAAGGAATAACAGGCAGAGTTTATGATATCCACAAAGTTATAGAAAAAGACGGCGTTTTGCACATTCTTTTGTACCATGATCCACAGGCAATTGTGCGCAGGGCGCAAGCTGAGCAAAAAGATGTCAAACAAATGCAGACTTTAGAAGCTTACCTGCAAGAACAAAAACTAGAATTGCGACGATTTAATATTATAGATGTAGATAAAAATCCAGATAGAATATATGAGATTCTCAACGCAATTTCCCAAAGGCCAGATGTTGAAATTACATGTGTAACAGAAACACACCCTAAGCTTTTGAAAGAAAAATTACCTGAAGATGTGCGGATCGTCTGGATAGTTCCGCAAGAAAGAAGCGGAGAATTGCCAATGAATTGTTACCAATTTACGCCTGCTACAATAGAGCATAGATTAGCTCCATTCATAGGCGACCAACTGGCAGATGCGAGAGGGGGCAACAAGACGCCGGTCCTTGGAATAACACATATCGATAAGTTGCTTGATGTGAATAAAGAGCAGAAAGTCAAGGAATTTTTAACAAAGCTTAATTACAAGCTGGCAGACTTTGATGGCTTGGGCCTTCTTGCAATAAGTTACGGTGCAATGGATCCAATCGTTGCTAAAAGTTTAGTTCGCGCAGCAGTAGGTGTCTAACAATGACTCTTGCAGGGAAAAATTATCTGGACAAGCCAGGCAGCTATTTCTTCGCTGTTGAATCAGGCGCAGACATCACGCAACTAAAAGATTTGCAAGAACAAGCCAGCAAATTTGGCTATACTGTTTTAAAAGCAACAGCCAGTCCAGAATATATTTTTGAGAAAGCGTTCAAGGACGCAAAGCTTGATAATTACGCAAAAGAGCTGCAAATAACATCGCCTGCAAAGCTGCAACGTGTCTTTGTGATAACACCAGCCGGCAAGCTGGCTTCGAAAAAGGACGCAGAAGACTTCAATTTAGAAAGTGATGTTTTTGCAAGCATGTTGACTGCAGTTAGTGATTTTGTAGATGATGCACTGATACGAAGTGGCCTAACAACTGAAGAGCCTCACAAGAGCCTTACAAAAGGCAACTTTACAATTGAGATGTTTTACAACCAAAATTTCACAATAGCTGTCATTTACGAAGGACACGACCCGCGAATAAAAGATGACATCAAAAGGATTCACGCTAAGATAGACAAAGATTATGGATATTTATTGCGCGAGTGGGATGGCGTAGTAACAGAGCAAATTCAAAGTCTTGAGGATGTGCTGAAGGAAAATCTCTTTGATACAAAAAAATATACTGGCAAACATGACATTGCAACACTCAAACAACTGTGTGAGCAACGAAGATGGCATACCCTCGAGGCGATCGAAAATCTTGCTAGGAGAAAAAAAGTTCTACTTTATCTCGATAATGTTGGAGATTTAGACTCCACTACAATCGAAGATTTGTACCACATCGCAAGAAACGCCAAAGATAAATTTACACTAGTATGTACACATTACATAGATAACATAAAAGACGAACCAGAAAACAAGGATTTGCAAAATATTATCGACAAACTCAAGAAAGAAAAGCTCTGCGAAACTTTTGAAATTAAGTCGCAGCAATCCATCTACGAAATATTGCCAAGCATTAGTGAAAATGCTAAAAAGGTTTTGCAGTTTGCAGCACTTGGTGCGACAGGAAGCGCATTGCTGAAAGCGTCTTGTTTAAGTACGGCAGATTTTGCCAATGCATACATAGAGCTTCAGGGAAAAAGGTTGCTTATTGACGACAGGGTTGCGACAAGAAAGCTCGCTACTAAGATTGCTGAAGAAATTACAGATAAGAACTTGTATGGCAAAACTGCCGAAGCCATTGAAAGCGTGCATAAAGAGAACTTAGTAGAATTCGCTGGTGTTTTGTTTAGCTTGTATGCTAAGATAGATAATAAAGAGGCGGCTGCAAAATGGGCAAAAACTGCTGCAGAATATGCATTAAAAAAAGCAGATTTAGTAAACGCACTGAAATGGTACAGGACTTTAGCACAATTTGCTTTAGGCGAGGAAAAAATAGAATCGTTAAAAAAAGCAATAGAGCTTGGCTTTTACCAGATTAATGATAGAGAAGGTTGGACGCCCGTTGAGGAAGATATACGTAACCTGGAAAATATTGCAAAGCAGGAAGGCAGCATAAAGGACGAAGCGATAGCCAAGTTATTTAGAGGGAAAGTCTATATCCGCCGTGCGGACCCAGCTAAAGCACTTGAAGTTCTAGAGTCTGCAGGCGTCTTGCTCAATAAGATTGGCGAACAAGATTTATATGCAGATTTGTTGAATGCAAAAGCTAATGCACTCGTCAACGAAGGCCGATATGATGAAGCAGTAAATATTCTGAAAGAGTTAGTTGATTTAACAAGGATAATCGGCAATAAAAAAATAGAGGCAAAAGCATTAGGGAGTATAGGTTTTGCGCTTAGGCGCCGGAACGAAGCTGGCGAGGACTCACCAGAATTGTATCGAGAGGCTATAAATTACTTTGAGCAAAGTTTAGCGTTAACCAAAATTACAGGTGATATAAACTTAGAAGCGATTATGCATGATCACTTGGCAACGCTGTATGCTCGACTAAACATTATGGATGTTGCAAGGGAACATTTGAATCTTGGCATAGAACTTTGTCAGCAGATTAATAATTACAAGCTATTGCTTTCGCTACTAACGACGCGAGGGGACATGGAAATGCGTGCAGGCAATTATGAATCTGCCGAAGCTGATAACAAAACTGCCGAAACCATAGCCAGCAAAATTGGCGACGAAATGGGGCGAAAAAGGGCCATATTTAATATTGCGGTCGTTTATGTAAAAAAAGCAACAGATATCCTTAACAGAGTGTCTAGTTCTCCACTCCCTAAGGCAATAAATGAGCTAAACACCGCTGTAGATAACCTTTCCGAACACATAAAAAAATTGCTCGAAAAGCAACAATAGCTTTTATATTGAGAAATTTTCAGGATAATTAAATGAAAATCCGCCTCCAAATTTTTTTGGCGAGAGCAGGCTTCGCATCAAGCAGGAGAAAGGCTGAAGAGCTCATAAAAGCTAAGAAAGTTTTCATTAATGGGAGAATTGCAAAATAAGGTGATAAAGTTGACATCGACAAAGATATCGTTGAAATTGCAGGTCAGAAAATCACGCCTGTAAAAAAGAAAATTTACATAATGCTAAACAAGCCAGTTAACTATCTTGTTGCGAAATCTGATACAAGAGGAAGAAAATTAGCGTATGATTTACTTAAACAACCTTCGATTAAGAATGAAAGCCTAACGGAGGCAGAATTCAATTCTTTATTTAATGTTGGTAGGTTAGATTTTAATACAGAAGGTCTTTTGCTGTTCACTAATGATGGTAATTTTGCCTTAAAGCTGACACATCCAAGATATAAAATTAAAAAAGTGTATATTGCAAAGGTTTCAGGCAGAATTAGTGACGAGGCTGTGCAGAAATTGCGAAAAGGTGTTTGGATTACTGTTAAAGAAAATGGCAAAGTTGTAGAAAGGTACAAAAGTGCGCCTGCTAGTGTTAGAGTATTAGGTAGAGGTAAAGAAAATTATTCTATTATTGTCATAAGGATTGCAGAAGGCAGAAAGAGAGAGGTTAGAAGAATGTGTGAAGTTGTTGGCTATCCTGTCCTAGCATTGAAACGAATACAAATAGGCAATTTAGAGCTTAAAGACCTGCCACCTGGTAGATGGCGTTTTCTAACTGATAAAGAAATTTTAAACTTGAAAAGTTTGCTTTATATGAAAGAGCAAAAGCGGAAGGAAAGAGTGAAATAGTCTTTTAATAAGCTAATTTTCTATTTACATCTATTAAAATGTCTGGAGCGTATATTTAGTGCATATTTTAGCCGCGGCGGTTCTCATGCAAGAATTTTTTAAGCTAAATTATAATAAAAAATTATGCGCATCATTTTGCACATAGACTTAGATGCATTTTACGCATCTGTCGAAGAGCGAGATAGACCTGAGCTAAAGGGCAAGCCTATTGTAATTGGTGCAGATCCTAAAAAGGGGAAAGGAAGAGGGGTTGTAAGTACATGTAATTATGCGGCAAGAAAATTTGGCGTAAAAAGTG
>JAWCLD010000003.1:15232-40403 GCA_038851215.1 Candidatus Nanoarchaeia archaeon
TGGTATGCCTATTTCCATAGCTTGGCAAAAGTGTCCCAATTGCGTGTTTTTGCCTGTAGATATGGATAAATACATTAACGAGTCAATAGAATGTCAAAAAATATTTAGAAGATATGCAGATGCTTTTGAAGTAGGGGGTATAGACGAATTTTATCTCGACGTGTCCCAAAGATGCAAAACTTACAAAGAAGCAGAAAAATTAGCTTTAGAGATTAAAAAGGAATTGAAAACTAAAAGAAATCTAACTTGTTCGATAGGTATATCAAACAATAAATTAGTCTCGAAAATCGCAGCAGGTATACAAAAACCAGATGGTCTAACAATTGTAAAAGAAAATGAAGTACTCGACTTTTTAGCCCCTCTTAGCGTAAGAGAGTTAATAGGAATTGGCCCAAAAACCGAAGCCATACTTAATGAAAGGGATATCTATACAATTAAAGATTTGAGAAAAATTTCTAAAGAGCAACTAATTGAATGGTTTGGCAAGTTTGGTTCTGTTTTGTATGACGAAGCCCGCGGAATTGACGAATCGCCTGTTATTGAAGAATGGGAAGTCAAATCGATTGGCAGACAGGTAACTTTTGAGCGAGACACTAAAGACAGAAAACTAATCCTAAATACACTAACAAAAATTGTAAATGATACAATTAGACAAGTAAAAGAAGAAAAATTAAAATATAAAACTATTACAATTAAAATTCGATATGAAGATTTTTTTACAACATCTAAAGCCAAAACTTTGCCTGAAGCGCATAATGATGAAAAAACAGCACAACTTTTAGCAAGGGAATTACTCATACCTTTTCTAAAAGACGAAAGAAAAGTGCGTTTAATAGGATTCTCTGTTTCAAAACTAACCCATTAACTTATTACTTAATTCAAACTATTTGTGTTTCCCACGTAGCCAATGCCTGATTCGTTTGTTATATCTCGCATATGCAATGCGCAGTACCACAATTATAAATAGTGCAAGGATAAGTATTTCTACATCAGAGATAGCATATGCGACTCACCTATAAAGTAATAATTATTAAGGTCTTCAGCAATTAGTTTTGTAGGTAGTTCATTCCATATATTAGTGTATCTATTTAGTCTTAGAGTGTTTATATCAATATTTTTTTCTTCAACCCACCTCTTGCTAACTTTAAATTTAATCTCAATTTTATCGATAGAAATATTTTGCGGCATATTTTCAGTAATTATTTGCCAATACTTGTAAACTATGTTAGAAAGCGGTGGCGCACTGCTTGGACCATCTGTTAACTCGTAAATGCGCACTTTTACGTTCTCTGGTAAAACCGTCTTCGTTGTAACTGTAATATTAATTATACTAATTTTATTTGGAATATACAATTCTGTCGTGCCGGGTTCTATCGGCAGCGAGAAAATAAAAGAGGGGCCTGCAGTGGGTTCTGGTGTCACGCCACCACCTCTTGGTCCTTTTGTTGGCGGCGTTGGCGGTGCTGCAGTTATGTTTACAGTAAATACCCAAGTGTCGGAACTACCTACATTCGCATTTGAAGAATTATCTGTACAATTTATACTCCAATTATAATATCCGTTAGCAAGCACCTTCGCAAAACTTTGTGTTATGCCCTCAATTATAGATGTGTCAGTTTCGTTTATAGTTCCATTTAGTATTAAGCTACAATTTGCAACTGCTGACGCGCTGTCTGTAACATTATATTCAAATAATAATTCGCCATCCGTATCTATCGTACCATTAATTGGTGAAATAAGACTTATTGTCGGAGGAGTCGTATCTGGAGGTGCAATAACTTGTAGATTTCTTGCGCCAGACGCACCCGTATTACCTAAGGAATCATTTGCATATGCTTGATATGTATAATTACCTTCTGTCAGTCCAGTAATATTGCGCGTACATACAACAGATAAGCCAGTACCTACCTTAGTCATCGTGTAATTTGTACCGTTCCAATCAAGAATGCAAGTGTGAATTGCAGTTATTGTATCAACCGCAGTTATGTTAATAGTTGTATAGTCTATAGTGATATTAGTATTATTGCCCGGTGTTGGATTTACAAAAGTTACAGTAGGTGCAGTTGTATCTGTAGTAAATGTTACAAATGTGCTGTTTAAGTTTCCAAAAGTGTCGTTGGCATACGCATATAGAATATTAACGCCTTCGTTAAACGTTATGTAAATTGGCGCAGCATATGTATAATTTGTACCGTTCCAATTATACCAAATTTCGTCCAAGTTAGTGTCTGTTGCAGATATATTTAATAGAATTGTTGTGTTATTATAGCTCTGATTTAGTGGCGAATTTATTGTTATGAATGGAGCAATAGTATCAGCAATGCTAAAGAATCTTGTTTCACTTATATTATTTAGTTCTCCATCTGTACAATTTATTGACCAATTATGGCTACCATAGCCTATTCCTTGAATTAGGAAGTTTGTTAGCGTGTTGTTTTGTACGGAATTGTTTGTTTGATTCAAGTTGTCGTCGAGGTAGATTGAGCAGCTCAGCGTTGTGTTTTGATCATCTATTGCTGTGAAGTTGAAGTTTATATCTTGTGTGTCGTTGAATTGGGTGTTGTTGGCCGGTTGGTTGAGGGTGATTTGAGGTGCTTGATTCGGAGGCGTCCAATTTAATATCACAGTTCTATTCGCAGCAGCAAAAGCTGACTGACTTGCATTATCGTAGCATTCAATGTTCCAAATGAAAGTTTTATTTGTCAAATCATTTAGAGTAAAGTTCGTTACATTGCTTGTACCTGTAACAGTTTGCGTCTGATTATTGTGCCAGGTTCCTGTATAATTGTGCCACAATGAGCAATTTACAAGGGCATAATCATCTGTAACGCTCGCATTGAATGTTAAATCTACATACTGGCTTGTGTCATTGTAATAATTGTCAGGTGGATAGCTTAAAGTTACAGTTGGAGGAGTATCCAGAGCAGTGTAATTCACGGTGACCGTCCAGTTTGATGGTGCGAAAGCGCATGCGGATTCGTTGTCGCAGGCATAGCAGTTCCACAATATCGCTCCGTTGCTTAAGTTTGTTCTCTGGAATGTCGTTTGGTTGCTTGTGCCTGAAGCCGAAATAGTGCCATTGCTTTGCCACGTTCCTGTATAATTCCAGTAAAATGTAATGTTGCTTAGCTGCAAGTCATTGGTTGCATTACAGGTGAAATTTACAGTATTGCTTGTTGTAACACTTCCATTGCTCGGCGAAACTAATGTAACATTTGGCTTTAATATATAGGTTATGTTTACATACATGTAATCAATCCATAGGTCGACATTGTTGTCAGCCTGCTCTGTGCCGTCAAACACAATGATAAGCTTCCGCGCTGAAGCTATAGGATCTGCTTTGCTGTTCAGCCAACTTGTTATCTCGCCACAAACAGCGTTTGGGTTGCCAACGCTTGTAGTCCAAAGCTGGCATGTTGCCTGAGTTTTTGAAACAGCTGTTGTATATGTAGGCGTTCCAGTTGCATTTTCGCCTGCATAAATGCCACAGGCATCACCAGCATCGTCGCCGAGAGTCGAATCGCGGTAAGCAAGGATGCAGACAGTCGCGTTGGTTATCATTGCATTCGTCGGAACGGAGGTGCTATTCACAGAGACGTTCAGCCGATTGATTACTGCTCCTTTGTCCACTCTAAATTGCTCATACTGCGTATCATCAGTTGCAAGATAAGAAAAAGTGCAAGTTCCCGGGACACCACCTTCGGTGCACTCTATAATATATTGTGGCGACAGCTCGGCATAAGCAGGATCTTCTGGTGTCAATATAAAAGAATAATTCTCGCCCGGCAAGATGTTCATCAAATATATCCATTTACCATTACATCGCCTTGCCTCAAAGTCCCAATCTTTGCATTTCCAAAGCTCGCTGCCTTTCGCTGTTACCGTTACGGTCGCTTCAGTAAAATTCAGGGCTGTTGGGTCTATGGCATAAATCTCTGTGTATCTTTCATAATTTTCTGTCTCAGGAACGTCATCCAGTTTTATGAATGCAGTAACATTCTGATTAATATTAATATCAGTAAAGACAATCTCCTTTATTGGTATGTTTTGAGGCTTGACTTTAATCTTATATTTCCCTTTTAAAATATTCAAACCTGCTTTTCCAGTCTTTTCTTCAACAATAGCTGCCCCATGGAAAACAGGAGCAGTAAAGACTTCTTCAACAGATTTTTCTCCCTTTTCACTTTTGCTGATAGCTTCGATTTCTTCAGTTTCAGCATTAATAAATTCTATAATCGCTTCAATTTTATTATTGTTTGCATCTTCAATGTCTGTGGCAAAAAAGACTGTTTCGTTTGTTACATTTGTAACATTAGTTAAATTCTCGACTAAAATTATCTCTTCCTCAGACGAAAGATTTTGGGTTTCGTTTGTCTCGACTTCTTGAATCTGATTTTCTTCGGCGTTTGTTTCCTGCGTTTCGTTGCTATACAGTTCTGCGCCCGCATCGCCTTCTGGTGTTGTGGTGTCAGAACCAGGCACGCCTTCTTGAGTATTACCGTCAGAAAGCGACGGCGATGCGGGCTCTACAGATTTTTCTTTGTTCTCTTTTTCTCCAACTTCTGTTAGGAAGCCGCTTGCAAAGTCTCTAGATTTAGTTTTTTGTACCAAATCTTTAGCGTTAAAACCCAAAAACATATTGTTGTCAGTTTTCAAATAAACCTTTGCCTTCACATCTTCAGAAATAACACCTGAAATTGTAAAATCCTCATTAATCTCTTGTGCGAATTTCTGTCCACCCTCAAAAAACTTACCAATTATAGAAGGATTTGCAACAAAAACTATAACGAAAGCGAGTATTATGCCTAATGATACAAAAATAATCTTAGCGTTGGTATTATAGTTATTATAATAGGGTTTCAAGTTCTGACACCACCTTAAGACTGTTAGGCAAGTGACCGCCTCCTTACTATTTTTGTAAAAAGTGTATTATAAATGTTCCGTTTGTACAAATGTCAATACTTAACTTATTAAGGTATTTCGTACAGATTTCATCATCAACAGAAGTTGTAAGTTTTAATTCTCGCCATTAGTTGACTGTCGCTTGACGCCTGCCAGACTTTCTGTTTAAACTGACTTCTTTAACACAATTCTAACGCTAATGTACTTGATATATTATTGTAGTTTAATTCTAATATTTGTAGTTTAATCTTTTAATCCGTATTAGCTCAAGTATTTTGCTAATATCTTACGCTCCGCCGCTTTTAAAGTTTCTAAGACAGCAACTGGTGAGATGCCCCATAGTTTAGCCAACTTTTTCAAGTTAACTTTCTTAGGAAATTCGAAATAACCCAGCTCGTATGCATTTCTAATGATCTGATGTTGTCTGAATGTTAGCTCGCCAAGTGCCGCATCTTCATACTTTATGTCTATAACCTCATTACTTTTTTTAAAATTCTGTAAATGCTTCTCAAAACATTTTTTATCCCACGTCAGAATAATTTGTGTTACTATCCAGTCTTTGAAGCTTGCTTTTTCTAATATACAGTTGCAAGATGGAAAATCGAAAAAGAACCTTGGCGAATGCTCACTTGCTAACATATTCGCAATAATCACATTATCGCTTACAATTTCATAATCGATTTTCTTGGCAAAGGGCATGCTTAAAAGAAATTTCAACGCTTTTTCCATGTCTCCTTTTACTATTGTTTTTGACAAAAGAAGTCTGTCCTTACCTATGCGTTTTCTACTCAAGAAAATAATCTCTGCAACATATTTCGTCATCTCGCGTAGTACGTCTTTGGCTATAGGATTATTAATTATAGTTTTGACAGTAATTCTGTACATTTTACACCTCAAATCATAGTATGAATTTAAATACTTCTATTAAAGTGCACATGCACTCTTCGCAATTGCAAATTTAGCTTTTACGTTTCCCACTATGTCTAAATATACTTTTTTCCCCATAATGATGTATTATAGTATCTATTATCAGCGCCACTAATAGTAAGCACAAAAGTGATGTCAATTGCGGACTGGTTAGTGTTTCAAACAAAACTATTTCCAAATTAATTTCAAGTGTAACATTTACCCTCCCATTTTCTATTTTATTTAAAGTTACCCTAATATCTGAATAGCCATTTAAGTCCGAATCTATCCAAACAGATTGGCCGACGAATAATTTCAAATGTTGTGTTGTTGGCTCGATATTGAATTCGCCATAATCTTTTGCAAGATTTACTAAAATGAAAGTGTAATTTTTACCTCTGAAAGTATAAATCCAAATTTCATCTAAACCCATACTTACGGTATAGTTATTATTTTGTGCGAAGTCTCCAATGTAGAAAATTTTTGCAAACTCAGGTATAGGCGTGGGCACCGCCGGAACTACAGGACCTATTACTGGTAGTGCCCTTTCAGGTATTTCGGGTCCTACGGGGGCTTGCGGTGCGTATACCGTAACTGTGCTTTGTGTAGTTGCCGCACCTGTCGGTAAACTATGATAATATTGAAAGCCCATAAGAGCAATTATAATAATCAGCAAAGTCAGTGGCTTACTCATAAAATTATTAAAAAGAAAAAGAGGTATTTATAATTAACCTTTAGTTTTGGCTTCGCTTTTTGGTTTTCTTGCCATAACTAAGCAAAGTAATATCACTATAATAATCGTTATAGCAATTACTGGGGCCCAATTTTTTGCTATTGGCTCGCAAGCCACACTCAATGTTAGAGGCACTGATGCCATTGCCTTTGTTGTTGAACCTGCTGGTGGTCCGCCTATAGGCAATATGGTTTTTTCCATAGCCAAAACTTCACCTGCATAAACTACTTGCGGCTCTTCGCAGCTTCTCGAGCATACTATGCCTGCCACACAATCTTCCTTATACACCTTTGGTATGTTAAAGCAAAGAGAAATTGGTATAGCTTTATCGTGTGTAGTACCTGCTGGAACTGGTACAGGTTGACTATCAACGACAAAGGACTCCAATGTGCCACTGGCTGAAAGATAAATATTTGTATCTTCGTCGAAAGGATTGTAAACACTATAATTTATGCAATTAAGCTGCCCCTCTTTAACTATTTCATTTTGTGTCGTCCACATTATACCTACGCCTTTTTCAGCAAATGCTGTTAAAGGTAAAAAAAGTAAAAGGGAAAAAAGAATCAAAGGTGAGAAGGTTTTCATTTTACCTCCTAACAACTTACTCCTGCATAGACTGCCTTGTATTCAATTATATTATTATATGTTCCTGCTGGCTGGCCTAATGGAATATCTAGCCAGTACCTATAGTAGCCGTTATTACCTGGAGCTATATTAACGTTATTTCCCTTAACGAAAGATGTTGTAAATGTGTTGCTCCCTGGCGGTCCCGCTGGTAAGAGATTTGTATTCGTAAGACTGTCCGACCATGTGTAATTACCTAACTCGATTGTATCGTTGCCTACAGTAGTTAAAGGTCCTTGTGCTCTATGACAAATATCTACATTAACGTTCGAATCGTTCGATACATGAACCCAAAATGAAGTTGTACCGTTTGCACCGTCATAGTTATGTGTCGCATTTAAGTCATTTGCCGGCAAACTTGTTATGTTACCAAAATCTATACCTTCTGACAAATTAGTCGAAAGCGAGATTGCGAAATAATACGAAATTGCAACTCGCGATGTTGTTGTTTGTGTAGTTGCCGCACCTGTGGGCAACTGTATTGTGTTTGGAAGCGTTAAAAAGCCAACAATTAATGCGGCTAACACGCAAAACAGTATAGTTATTGAAAATTTTAAATCCTTAGCCATCTCCTTCTCTCATACATATTTCATCATTATAAATACTTTTCTAAGTATTTTATGTATTAGGGAGGGTAACTAGCTTGCACAACTTTAAAAATAAGTGTATTGTTGTAAATCCCCGCTTGCTGACCGCTAGACACGTCTAGGAAGAATTTCAGCCAGCTCTTTGTTATGTTTGTCATGTTACTGCCTATTTTGTTGTCTATGTAATTTGTTGTTAAGCTTTTTTTAACAGAATCTGGTACTGTGCTATCTGTAATGTTGAAGCTTAATTTTTCATTTGCCAACGGAATTGAATTGGTTTCTGATACCAAATCTCCATTTGCTTTTACATAAAGATCTGCATTCACGCCAATTGCCTCAACAATTACATAATATTGTGTAATTCCAGTGCCATTATTTCCATTTGCAGAATAATTGTAAACTGGAAGCGATGTTATATTCCACTCAACGCCGCTCGCCAAAACTGGCGATAAAGCGATCGCTAACCTAGGCATCAATACAGTAAAGTTACTCGTTTTGCATGCCCAATTGTTTGATGTATCGTTTGCACAAACAGTGTAGTTGTAATCCCCTGCTATCGTGGCATTCCAGGAATAATACCAAATGTCATCGCCATCCTTAACCATTGTATAATTTGTTCCGTTGACATCAATCATAGCAAAGCTTACAGCGATATTGTCTATAATTTTTGCCGTAAAATTCACTATTTGGCCAACTATTGCAAGATCGGGCGTTGCATTAATCCAGTGTATTGTTGGAGGTGTTTTATCTTTTGCGGTCGCAAAATAGCCCATATTATCGACTACTTGATTTGGAACATTCTGGCCAAGAGCGCTTGAGATGTGCATTTGTAAATTATTGTTTGTAAGGTTAATCAAACTCTTGGCGAAACGTGCTTCCAAACATGTATAACTTAAATTTGCTCCTGGCAAGCGCTCAACATTATTTTGACCCCAAACATTGTTTCCTGGCATCGTACAGCCATCGCCGCAGCTTATAATATCATCTCCAAAAGAATTACTTGCAACATAAGTATAATAACTCATAATGTAATCTCCAGAATCTTTCACCCAATTAAAATTTATTACAAATTCACCAGTTTCCATTAAACCATCATTATCTGTGTCTAAGTAAACAAAGAAATCAACAGATTCGTGGCCCGCAACCCTTTCAAAATAAAAATACAAATAATAATCATCCTGCGCAAAAGCGAATCTTGTCAGATCCCTCGCAGCCCACTTTGGCGCATCGAAATCGGTCATATTGTCCCAAGGTCCGTCATAAATTACAGAATTGTTATTTGCAAGAATACTTTGCCAATCACTAAAATCCCCATCTATTGTTATTTGGAATATTTCAATAGCAAAAAAGCCTGTTTGCCGCATACCCAATATTAATGATAAGATAATTATAATAAAGATGAATGTTATAGTATAAGTTGCGTTTCGAGCCACAGCCATCAAAAAGTGTATAGAATTTTATAGAAAAGTCTTTCGGTCATTGATTGACAAATAATACGGACAGACTCCGCTTGTATGGAAATTGGCTTGCCCATCGCGAAATTTAAATACTTCTGTTCCTTTAAGCTTGATGGCCATGGTCTTTGAATGGTTGATTAATGTTCACAAGATAGAAGCGCATCAGACATGGAAGATGCTCTTCTTCGGCTTCTTTTATAGCTTTCTAGCAGCAATTTTTGCACTTTTCATTTTGCCGAAGTTTGCGGGTCCTGTTATGTTGGCTCTCACGATGATTGCTTTTGTACCCGTTACATTTAACCTAATGAGAGAAGAGGAGTGGAAGGAAGAAACGCATCAGAGATATGGTATCAAGCACATGCTTTTCAAGGAACATTGGCCTGCAATGAAA
This sequence comes from Candidatus Nanoarchaeia archaeon, assembly GCA_038851215.1. Lineage (GTDB taxonomy): Archaea > Nanobdellota > Nanobdellia > UBA10117 > UBA10117 > JAWCLD01. The sequence continues at coordinate 24,833 of JAWCLD010000003.1, forward strand.
TTTTTCATCTTTATGTTTATAGGTATGTTGGTCGCTTATGTGGTTTTATTTTTGTTTTTGCCTCAGACGTATGCGACAAATCTTTTTTCAATGCAACTTGACATAATTGCAAGCAGGAACGTACAGCTTGGTACAATCATAGGAAGCTCAGCTTTACTGCCAATTTTAGTAAATAATTTGAAAGTTCTTGTCATGGGGCTTCTACTATCATTAATTTATGGTGTCGGCGCGATTTTTATTTTAAGTTGGAATGCAACAATTCTTGGCGCACTAGTAGGAAGTATCTTAAAGCATACCTCAACGCCACTTGTTGCAGGAAGATTTCTACTGCATGGTATCCCTGAAATCACTGCTTATTTTATAGCAGGTCTGGCGGGCGGCATAATATCAATAGCAGCTGCAAGACACAAGCTAACCGAACCAGAATTCAAAGAGGTGGTCAAAGACGCTATTGAGTTAGTACTACTCGCCATCGCGTTAATGATAATTTCCGCTTTCATAGAAGTTTACATTTCACCATTTATAGGATAGTTCAACAAGAAACATTTGAGCCGACCTCAAGGAAGGTTAAAATGAAAGGAGAATATCTCAAGGCGAATGCCATCCTTTTTCTAGCCTTGTTAGGCTCAGGTCTTACCACTGCTTTACTTTCTGTGTATCTTGCAGAGAAAGGCATAAGCTTGGCTAATATTGGTTTAATATTCGCAATTGGCGCTATAATTGCTGGCTTACTACGAGTTCCAATAGGTGTTATTACAGATCAGCTTGGAAGAAAAAAATTCATGCTTTTTGGTGCATTCGGTTATCCAATATTTGCAATTGGCCTTATCTATGCAAATACAGTCAGTCATTACATTGTTTTAGATATAGTTCTAGAATTGTTTGGCGCAATTTTCTGGACCGCATATAGCGCATACTTCTTTAACATCTTGACGAAAGGTAAAGAAGGCCTCGAACTTGGTGGAAGAAACATAACACTGTATGTAACATCTGCAATAGCACCTTTTCTAGCAGGGATTATAGCAACAAATTTTGGTTTTGCAAATCTGTTTATAGCAGGAGCCGCGATTTCTGCATCTGCAATTATTGTTGCACTGACTGCAAAAGATCATGATTATGATAATTTTCTATTGTATGCGAAAATAAAACAAGAATACGAGAACATTTTGAAAATAAAAGGGCTTGGCTGGATTGCTGCGATGATATTTCTTGTTGACTTTATTTTTGTATTTTGGGCAGTCTTTATGCCCATTTATTTGCAAGAAAGTGGCATTTCACTTGAAGCAATTGGTACTATTCTTTCTATAAATATCTTTATAGGCGCGCTCTTGCAAATACCTTTGGGAAAGGCCATTGACAAGCTACCCGTCAAAACAATTGTCATTCCCGGCTTCTTGCTTTTCTGGTTTGGCGGCACAATGTTTTTTATTTTCAAAAACTATTTTTCATACCTTATTAATAGAGTTATTATAGGAATAGGCTCAGATATGGCGTACTGGCCAGCTGTTGGAATGTTAGCGAAACTTACACCGAAGGCAGAACAGGGAGGCGCTATTGCCTTGATTTTCGGCCTCTCAACCGCCATAAAAGGTATAGGCTCCATAATTGGCGGCAGCTTAACGCAAATTTATGGCATCCCAATTGTGCTAATTGCAGTCAGCATGCTCTCGCTAGTTGCAACAATCTTCTTCATACCTTCAAAATTGTTGCGGAAAAAAGGCACACAATTCCACAAGATGCACCACATTAGGGCAGTGCACACAAGACACCACAAGTGACTGCAAATAAAGAAATCGCTAATGAAAGAAAAATTATAATATTTGGTGAAGCCTTTTTGTTTCATCGGGACAAAAAGTTTAGGATTCGAGAAGCTGAAACTTAGTATGATAAGTATATCTTCGAATATAATAATTCTTAAATTCTCGAGTTTGTTTGACGTTGTTACTTATGGAGCAAGAAACTCTTGTTTTAATCAAGCCAGACGGCGTTGCCCGCGGCTTGGTGGGTGAAATTATTTCTAGATTCGAGCGAGCCGGTCTGCAAATAACAGGTCTAAAACTTGTTAAAGCAACTGAGGAGCAGGCAGATGCGCATTACATCTTATCTGACGAATGGGTAAAGTCTCTTGCTGCAAAGACAAGGGAGTCTTACGCAAAAAGAGGCATCGAGCTAAAAGAAACCGATTATGAGATTGCAAAAAAAGTTCAAACAAATCTTAAGCGCATGCTCTTAGCGGGTCCTATTGTTGCAATGGTTGTGAAAGGTAATTGTGCTATTGAAATTGTAAGAAAATTAGTTGGAAGCACGGAGCCAAAATCCGCAGCAGCAGGCACCATTCGCGGCGATTACAGCACAGATAGTTATGATCTCGCAGATTCGGAGGAAAGGGCGATTTGGAATCTCGTGCATGCTTCATCGTCAGAAGAGGAAGCTAAAAGAGAAATTGCTGTATGGTTTCAAAAAGTCTTTTATTATTGATTTATCTTAGAAATAATTTATAATCTTTTTAAACCCCACTTTCAAAGTAATGAAAGTGATGCGCGATGATAAGACAGCCAATAATAACAGTAATGGGACATGTTGACCACGGTAAAACGAGCTTATTGGATTACATACGTAGCACGGCAGTGACAGCAAAGGAAGCAGGCCTCATAACACAACATATCGGCGCATCTTCAGTACCATTAGATGTCGTCAAACGTCTATGTGGTCCTCTTTTGGAAAGATTCAAGATTAAATTTACAATCCCAGGTCTTTTGTTCATAGACACGCCAGGCCACGAAGTTTTTACCAATCTAAGAAAACGTGGTGGAAGTATTGCCGATCTTGCAATTGTTGTAATTGACATTATGCAAGGTGTACAACCGCAAACAAAGGAAGCCATCGACCTTTTACGAAACTTTAAGGTACCTTTTGTTATTGCAGCAAATAAAATTGACTTAATAACAGGTTGGAAAGCTCACGATTCTGTTTTTGTGAAAAATATCGAAATGCAGACAGCACAGGCAAAAGAGCAGTTTAACAAAAATTTCTACGAACTAGTAGGACAAATATCAAAGCTCGGTTTTGATTCTGACCTCTATACAAAAGTTGAGAATTATACAAAGCAAATTGCTATCGTACCTGTATCTGCTAAGACTGGAGAAGGTATTGCAGAGCTTCTAGCAATTTTGACTGGATTGGCACAAAAGTTCTTGGAAACAGCACTGAAGATAGAGGTTAAGGGTCCTGCTAAAGGTACTGTTCTCGAAATAAAGGAAGAAAAGGGTCTTGGTAAGACTGCAGATGTAATAATTTATGATGGAACATTAAAAGTGGGCGATATTATTTTGATTGGTGGACTAGATAGAATAATTCAGACAAAAGTCAAAGCGTTACTTAAGCCGCTACCCCTTGTTGAAATGAGGGAAGCCGGTCGAAGATTTGAAATTACTAAAGAGATTTCTGCTGCAACAGGCGTTAAGGTTGTTGCACTTGGCATAGAAAATGCAGTTGCAGGTGCGCCGCTTGTCTCTGTAACAAGTGAAAAGGAAATCCCAAGAATGGAAAAGGAGTTACTAAAGGAAATCGAAGCTATAACACTCCAGACGCAAAAGCCCGGTATAATTCTCAAGACAGATGCTTTGGGTAGTCTAGAGGCGATCTCCTCAATGTTACAACAAAAACAAATTCCAGTGCAACGAATGTCTGTTGGTTCGATTAGTAAATCTGATGTGTTAGAAGCAAAAGCAAATCTAGAAAAAGCGCCTCTTAATGCATTTGTTCTTGGCTTTAATGTTCCTATTGATTCAGACGCAAAAGAACTAGCAGATAAAGAAAATATTGTAATAATCACTGATAATGTTATTTATCATTTGATTGAAAAACTCGAGGAACTAACCTCAAAGAAAAAGGTAGAGTTGGAAAAGGCTGCTCTTGCTGACCTTGTATGGCCAGCAAAGTTCAGAATTTTGCCAGGCTTTGTATTCAGACAAACCAAACCAGCAATTTTCGGCATCGAGGTTCTTGCAGGAAAGTTAAAACCAAAAATTTCTCTCTTAACAACGGACGGAAGAGAGATTGGTGAAGTGAAAAACATTGAATCTGAGGGGCAAAAGCTTGAAGAACTTTCGGCAGGTCAAAAAGCCGCGATTTCTGTGGAAGGCGTTACCGTTGGCAGACAAATTAAGGAAGGCGATATCTTATACGTTGCTGTTGATGAAGAAAGTTTCCGGAAGCTGAAGGCGAAGAGAGAACTTCTTACACAAGCCGAAGTGGATTGTCTCAAAGAGATTGCAGATATTAAGAGAAAAGAAAAACCAACTTGGGGACTCTAAAGTTAAGTACTCATAGCACATGATTGGCAATAAGTACTTGCTAAGCAGCTTACACTCGAACCAAATCTATTGAGATGCATTTACGCAACACCTGTTAGAAGCGGCACGAAAACAAATAAGCCCAGATCTCGCATCTCAGGCTTACCCTTAATTTTTCGAATCTTAAAAAGACGGTCTTCAATAGGGATTACTATTATGCCTTTTTCCTTTAATTGCTTAAATAAAATATCTGGCAGCTGCGCCGCAGCAGCCGTGACGATAATTCTGTCAAATGGTGCAGCTTTTGCATAACCTTTAGTGCCATCTGCATGTACAACAGTTACATTTTTGTAGTTTTTCAAATTTTTTCTTGCATAATTTACGAGCTCTGCAATTCGCTCTATGGTGTAAATTTTACCTTTTGGACCCACAAGCACAGATAGTACTGCAGCTTGATAGCCAGAACCAGTACCAATTTCAAGGACTTTTTGTCCCTCTTTTACTTCAAGCGCTTGAGTCATTATTGCCACAGTAGTAGGTTGGGAAATTGTCTGGCCAGCCTTTAGTGGCAATGGCTCATCCAAATAAGCAAGATGTCTGTGTTCTTTAAGAACAAAATCTTCGCGCGGAACTTTTTCTATTGCGTTTAATACAGCTTCGTCGGTAATGAGACCTGAATTACGCCAATAACTTAAAAGTGTTAGTTTGTCTACTGACATTTTATTCGCCTACTTCAAGACCATATTTCTTTTCCTTTTGCCTCAATTTTCTAACTAAACTTCTATACCGCCTGTGTCTAAGGTAAGCTTGATAAATTTGCCAAAAACCTATCGCAACCAAAACAGCACCAATAAGCGAGTAAATATCTCCTTTCAAGAATTGTAGAACAACGATACCTAATGCAACAAAAGCGAGGCCAGTTGACATGTATTGTTGCATTGTTCGTTCCCTCGAAAGAATAGTTTGTTCTTCGAGCAAAAGTAACTGTCTTGTATTTTTGGCCATTAATTATTATGCAGCTTTAGGCATATAAAAACTTATTGAGGTTAAGAATATTCAATTATGCAAGTCTTTGCACGTAATAATTTATTTCTTGCTCGGTTATCGCGCAACCTGCAAACTTTAGCGCCCAAAGCAGACCAACTAGCGCATCTTTATTATCGCCGAGCATACCTTTTTCCCAAGCTGTAAGTGCAAATTCAGCTGAACGCAAAACAATTGGCTTTTCAGAAAGATAGGAATTAATTGCGCTGAGATTGTTTAAGTCTATTTCAAGCTTTTGATGCAATTTATTCTCAAGTTTAAATTTTAAATAAAAAGGGTCTTCCAAAATCAATCTCGCAGCCCATTCATCGACAACAAACGCTTCTCCTCGTTCTCTTGCACACGCTACTAAAGTCGAGACTTCTCCCTGTTGCACGATATTCAATGTTTTGTGGTTTGATGTATAAGTTTTGTTTATAGTATTCATCAGTTTTATTATTTGGTCGTGCAACTTTATATCTGAATAAATCTTCAGCACAGAATCGTCGAGTAACTCTTTCAACCTATATCCTTCATATCGAAAACGTAAAGAGTACATCGCCCTTTCTATTGTTTCCTTATATACAGAAGTTGTTATTAGAAAATCTCCATTATAATACTCTTTTAATTTTCTCAGAATGGGTAGAGAACATGTAACTGCCAAACTAATCAATGCTGACGAATCAAAAAACAAGCTCATACTACCTCTCGCTAACCTTCTTTTTTACTTTGAATAACCTTCGTAGCGCACACACTCTCTTTAAGTTCTGTTCTGGGGAAACAGGTAACTGTTCGTGTATCACAGTCTCTCCTATGGCAGGCATGAGTTCCCATTTCGTGACCCCTGCTACCTCCGCAGCCTTGCCTAAAGACAGGCCATGCTCGTACAGCTTAGTGCCTTTTTTAATTCTCGCAAAATGTAGAACATCTTCGATATAAAATTTGATCTCCTTAGTAAATTTCTGAATAACTCCTAAAAGCTCTTTTATCCTCGCTGAGTAGGCGTTATAAGCCTCTTTCTCTAATTGCGCTTTAGCATCTTTTAATAAATTAAGTGTTATCTTTCGAAATGCTTTCATTTTTGGATGCGCCCTGTATTTTTCTGTTTGTAAAATCTTATCTAATGCATAAATAGCGACAGAAAAATCCACAATATCAGGTTCTTGATAAATTGCCATAACATGCAACACATGGTCAGAAATAGCGTGCAATTCGGCATGCTTTTTTTCTTTAATTGCTACAATCGCTTCATTTAGTGCATCGAGAACGTCTTTTTTAGCTTCAGATATCATTTCACAAACTCCGCAGGGTTGGCTCTAAATTTTTCTCTACAAATGTCCGAACAAAAATAGCATATTTTCCCCTTAAACACCAAACCACTCTTTGCTTGCTTAACAGGTTTACTGCAAACACAGCAAATAAAAACGGTTGTGGCCATATAAAAATTCCATAACTCTATAATTTAAAGATTTGCATTGAAAGGCAACATAACAGATTTATTATTTTTTTGCAAAGTTGAAATATAGTGCTTGAAGATAGGTTACCATCATATACAACAAAAATAACACTTAATTAAATCAAACAATTTTGTGCATATACACAAGTAGCTCGTAAATTATAAAACCTGCTGCCAGCGCGAGGAGACCGCCAATCACCACTGTTTTTTCGAGGTATAATAGCATTGCCACACTTGAGAGCGCGCCAAATGTGGCGAAAGGAATTAAAGTTTTAAAAGGTCGATTGGTTTTTGGTTGCTTATATCGTAGCCAAAGCACAGAGGCGTTGACGATAGCAAAAGCTGTAAAAAGGGCGAAATCTGTCAGCCCGGCAACGAATTCTATCTTTCCAATTAAAGCAAACAGCGCGGCCGTAATCCCCACTATTGCAATCGCAAGCCAAGGTGTTTGAAATTTAGGATAGATTACTGAAAATATTTTTGGCAAACCATGATTTGCCGCCATACCATACAACATTCTTGAAGTTGCAATTAAAGTTACAAGTACGGTGTTATAAGTAGCAAAAAGAGCTATTACTGATAACACAACAAAAGCATTTTGCCCGAATGCTGTCTGCGCAACTAATGCCAGAGGTGCACTTGTTGTAGAAAGTGTTTCCCATCCAACAACAGATACGGCAGCTATAGCAACTAAGATATATAAAATTGTAGAAATAACAATTGATAAAATAAGCGCTTTTGGAATCGTTCTTGTTGGATTTTTTGTTTCTTCCGATAGCCTAACTATATCTTCAAAGCCAAGAAATGCAAAAAATATAAGTGCTGTTGCGCTTAAAATACCAGTAAAGCCAAGTGGCGGAAGCGTCATATAGTTAACAGAGCCGAAATACTTTAGGCTTAGTGCAACAATAATGATGAGGCCACCAACTTCAACCAATGTTCCAATTATATTCGCAATTGCAGACTCTCTAATGCCCCAGAAGTTTATCAGTGACAGAATTAAAATCAAAATTATGGCAACAGGTATGATGGGTGTATTGAACAAAGCTGCAAAATAGCCAGCAAACCCTAATGATATTGTTGCAGCAGCAACAATCCCTCCAATCACAATTAACCAACCTATCAAAAACGCTAAACGTCTATTGAAAGCTTTTTCCACATAGATATATTCGCCGCCAGCTTTTGGAAACATCGAACTTAATTCTGCGTAGCTTAGCCCTGTAAATGCTGCGATAAAGGCGCAAAGAACGAAAGCGGCCCAAACCGCATTTCCCGCTAAACCGGCCGCCTTTCCAATAAGAGCGTAAATACCTGCGCCAACAATAACGCCGACGCCGTAAAAGGTAGTTTCAAGCAGACCAAGAGTTCTCTTCAAATGAACAGTAGCCATACTAATCAATAGCGAAAAGCGCTTTTTAATGCTTACGAATGGCAACAATAAAATTATTTAAGTACCCACTTTTTTATTGCTAATTCAAGCTCTTTATGAGTTCTAGCATATTCTACTAATGACTCACCAGCTATTACAGCATCAATAGCTTGTCTCATCGCCATTGCGCCAGCCTTTGTACCTTGAGGATGGCCATGAACGCCGCCACCTGCTTGCACTATAATATCTTTCCCTAACATTTTGATAAGCGGCGGGATTAGGCCAGGGTGCAAGCCACCGGAGCAAACAGGGAATACTGGTTTAATGCCGAAAAATTCACGCTTTAGTTTCTGCTGATAAGCAATTACTTCTTCCTTTGTTTCCAGCATTTTTCCAATAGTTGTTCCAATGTGCAGTTGATCGAGACCAACAAGTCTTGTGCAATCTACAATGAAATTCATAGAAATGCCATGATTAGTATTTCGCGTCATTGCGCCGTGCATCGCTCTGTGAGCATGCAGTACAAGACGCAAATCTTCGTTTGCCTCCCTCAATGCTTGGAGACCTGACCAGCCAACTGTCAAAATATCAACCATTGCATACTCTCCACCACAATTCTTCACAAATCTTGCCCGTCGCAACATTTCATTTGTTTCTGCAGAAATGTTTGGCATGTATACTTTTCTTTCACCTGTTTCTTTTTCTGCTAAGTCTCTTTGTTTTAGTGTTTCCACAACTCTTTCGTGAAACTTGTTAAACGACTGTGATGTAAGATTCTCATCATCTTTTACTATATTCATGCTGCCAGTCCAAGCTTGGTACGCAACTTTAGCATGTTCTTTTGAACTTAAGCCAAGTTTGGGTTTGATTATAGTGCCACAAAGTGGTCTTTTTGGAATGCGAAAAAGCTTTCTTACTCCAAAAATGCCAAACTTTGGCCCTAAAAATGATTTTGCAAGTTTTGCGGGCCACTGCGCATCTTCCAATCGCAAAGTTGCTATATCTTTCATGTTGAAAATATTTCCTGCGACAGAGGACCAAATTTGAGGCATATTTCCGAGTTCAAAAAGTTCGAATGGATATGCAATCTTGACAAAATTACCTTTTATACTAAAGACCTTTGCGCCCAACGCCTTAATTTTAGGCGTCATTGTCGTAACTTCAGTCCATGTCCCAATCGAAGACTCGGCAGCAACACCCCCGGCTGCTTGCTTCATTGTAATGCCTTTGGCAGGTTTTATCTTATAAAGGCAAATCAAATCATCTTTGCTTGGCTTGTAGCCTAGTTGCAAATATTTTTCATAATATTCTTTTACCATTTTTATTTTTCTTTTTAATTTCCTCTAGGAATCGCTTGTAACTTAAAATTCCTAATTCAGATACGATTGCTTTGATATGTTTTGCTTCCGCGATTTCAAAAGCAGGATTATGTATGTATATGTTTGATGGCGCATTTGGCCAAACTTCTTTAACAGGTCTTTGCTCTAATTTTATTCTTTTGTCCGAATATTTCCAACTGTGACTGCAACAGTAAATAGGGATTTTGAAATGTTTTGTTGCAATTTCAGCAAAAAGTTCCGTACCAATCTTATTAGCAATACCTTTTTGGGAAATCCAGTCAGCTCCGATTAGAAAAACATCAGCATCCTTCATTGCTAACATAGCAGCAGAATCCACAAAATGTTTTACCTTAATACCAACCTTTGCTAATTCTGTTGCGGTTATACGACCTTGAAACATTGGTCTTGTTTCAGTATTATGCACAACAAATTTTTTACCTAATTTTTTAGCTTCTTTCAAAATATCTATAACAGTAGATGAATGGCAGTGTGTAAAAACGATAGAATTGTTCTTAATAAGATTGGCACCGAGCTTTGCTATTTTAACTCGATCTTTATGAAATTTTTCAATTAAGTTTAAGGGGTCCACGCCAGCTTCAACAGCTTTTAATGAATGAAATAACATCGGCTCTGTTGGTCTTGCAGCCCTCAACAGTTTGGACGCTAACTTTTTGTCTTTTGCAAATGCCCATGCTCTTAGTGCTGCTTCAGTAATAGTTTGCGAACCTTGTATCTTTAAAGATTTAATATCAGCTATAATTTGCTGCAGCGTGGCCATATATTCATAAGCGTTGGCTTATTTTTAATGTTTATGATTAAGACAGTAACTAGCAAAGTTGACGCTCATCTTGTCTCGGTAGATAGCGAAACGAAAAAAAAAGAATTACTGAGCTTTCGCAAGCTCAGCATCTATTATTTGCTTAAACACATCATACGGCTGTGCACCTACAACTTTAACGTAACCGTTCTTATCGTTGCCTATAAGGAAGGTTGGTGTGCCTGTAATTCCATAGGCTATAGCGTCACTAACATCTTTTTGTACTTCAGCTTTTATCTCTTCGCTATCAAGACACGCATTAAATTTTTCTATGTCTAGCCCAAGCTCTTCAGCCCATATTTTGTAATTTTCAATAGAGAGATTTTGCTGATTCGCGAATAATTTGTCATGGAATTCATAATATTTGCCTTGCTCACCAGCGCACTCTGCTGCAATTGCTGCCGACTCTGCGTTAGAGTGGAAGCTTAGCGGCAAATCCCTAAACACCAGTTTAACTTTGCCTGTGTCTACATAATTTTTCTTTATATCCATAAGTGTTCCTGTAGCAAATCGCCCACAATACGGACACTGGAAATCTGAAAATTCAATTATGGTTACAGGAGCATTTGTTTTGCCAAGAATTGCATCATCATCTATAGACGCTTGTATTCTTGGAGTAGGTTCCTCTGGTTGGGTTGGGCTAGGTTGTGGCCCCGCTATTGCACCTGTTGCGCTATCGCCAAACTTATCCCCAAGAACGAAACCGACTCCCAATCCGATTACAAGAAATACTATTGCTATCATATAGAATAAGTGGTCCTTCTTTATAGTGATAGTAGTGGTCTCCTTAGGAGGAGTGGGGGCGGGCATATTTATAACAGGTTTTGTTTCCATAGTTATCGTCACTCTTATATAATGATAAGTATAAAAGATTTGTTATCATAAAAACTGCTTAGATTTTGCTCCATTTCGTGTAGAGACTTATTGTTCCATCTTGCAGTTCGATTGGCGTATAATCGCTAAAAAGACGTGGCGTCACTTCTTTTAAGCAAAGATACACACGATAAAACAAAATTCGGATTTCTATATCTGTGCTGGCACTGGTGCGCGTTTCAATAATGTGTCTCCAAGCTCTCGCATTTGCAGTCATTATTATCGGCGCTTCTGTTTCGTTTGGTAAAATAGAACGGGCACATTGCTGGATTTTTTTCCTCAAGTCCGTTTTTGCATTTGCATTAAAGATTGTATCACCGCGCTCTTGCTGGTTTGACAGAATCTCGCAAAGAGAGTTAAACTTACTTGTTACGTTGTCTATACGAGCTTCAAATTCTTTGTGCAAGTTTTCATCTTGTTGATACTCAGGTCTTTCGACAAATCTCAAAACTTCGCTAGAAACATAACGTTGACTGACTTGTGAATATGCAGTACCTGCACGATGTCTTACGAGTTCGTGTGTTAGACTTCGCGATATGCCATAAAGCAAAAAGCTAAAATTCGCATGTTCAAATACAGAACCATGTCCAGATTCCTTTAAATGGTTTAAATATTTCTGCGCTTCACTATTTTTAGTGCGTTTTAGCCCAAAGCTCATATAACAAAGCTGACCAGCAGTTTTACAAAGTTGCTCTGGAGGTGGTAGTTCATCAGGATCCTCAAGATATTCCTCAAATCCCAAATCTTTGTTAAAGCCACCCAGAAAATTTTCCATTCCCCTTATATCAACTGCGGGCATTGAAATTAATACAACTCCTGGCCCTCTTAAGTAAGGCGTACCTTTTGCTGTATGATATACTGGAGATTCTATATAAGGAAAATTTGATTTGGTTTTTTTAACTACTGGTGTTTGCATATGCCTCCTAACATGCTAAAAGAGTGAACTTTAAAAGAATTTATATGACGAATGCAATAAAAGAAAATAGGGAAAGAACTACTTCTTCCCTAGTGTAACTTCTAATGTCGACACTCGAACTTGCTTTCCTTCTTTGTTAGTAAATTCTTCACTGCCTATCTTTATGTCTTTGATATCTAACTGGTCTTTCAAAAATCGATTTCTTGCTACTTCTATCACATCAATAGCGCGGCTAATGAATTTACCTCTGCTTTTCACCACAACAGAAGTAGCACCTTTTGTTGTAAACTGCATTACAACTGCTGTCACGTAATTCATAAACGGTTTGCCGCCTATGAAAATGTTGTGCTCGTCTGCCATCTATGCAACCACCTCCTTCAAATTTAACAGCGCATAATGCTTTGTGTTTCCTGTCATAGTTATTTTTGGATTAGCTTATTTAAGCAATGGTTTTCGCTGTATTTTTTTCATTTCTTTAGTGATGTACCCTGCAATCAAGTTTCTTAACTTTTTTGTTGGAAATTCTGCTATTTGTTGTAAAACATGTTTATTCTCTTCAAAACTTGTCGTGAACTTGTCCTTATTTGTGCTAAGAAGCATTATTGCCTGCCGTTTTACAAAACCAGGCCTGACTCGACCCATTTTCTTTTAAAGGCAAAGAGATGCTTTAAAAGATTTATTGTCAGTTTTGCATAAATGGATAATCTCTTTTGTAAGGTATGTGGCGCTTTTATTGGATTTAGTACCTATCACAAATGCAAAATACAAGTTCAAAATAACATTTATAACGAAAAAAATGTGCGATACAAGCCTAAAAAATGGATTGTAGCTTATTTTCAATTAATCGAAAATAAGCTTCCAAACCTATTCGTTTATAATGCGAAAAGTGTAACTAATTTTCCGCATTATATTAAAGCAAATGTGCCGCAAGGTTCAACATATCTTACTGGCATTTATAGTCCATGCGCGGAAGTCATGCGAAGAGATTACGAAAAATACGAAAAACTTGAGCTTTCAAAGGGCATATTCTATTTTAAAATTGAAAAAATGGGGGCCAGACATTGGCTGTGCGTAGCTAATGAATGTGCTTTATACTCTTCTTGCGACTCTGTAACGACTTTAGAAGATAAATTAAAAGCAAGATTAAGTGAAGAATGGAATATTAATACGGATGATTCGATGAGAATTGCAAGAACCATAAAGAAAAGCCTGAAATTTTAGTGTGAAGATATTATTTCAATAACATCCAAATTTTGCAACTTTGCGTCCCTTCCAATTTTTTGTCTTGTTCGTGCATTTATTGCACCTACAAAATTCTTGGCAAAATCTGTATGAACTTTTTCTGCTAAATCTATAGCAGTCGAATTTGGTGGTAGCAGATGCACATCCGGTAAAATGTTGCCTTTGCTATCAGACACCTTTATTGCACTTTCAACAGGAAAAACTGCAATGTATTTAAGAAAATCAAAAACAACAGAATTTAGACACTGTTGTAAACCAGTTGAACCCCAAATATTGAGAATTTTTTCCTGAATAAAAGTCAATGCCTTTATTTTTTTCTCGTCTAATTCATCAGGTTTCAAAATTTTAAACTCACTATCTCCAGGTATGTATTTAATTAACTCTTTTTTTGCAGCCTCTCTTAGTGCAAGTTCAGCTTCGGCCGAAACTGGCACAATAAGATAATTAGGAAACTCTTTTCTTAATTTTTCGACATTTGTTTTGGCTGCTGGCAGATCTATTTTATTCGCTGCTATAATTACAGGCTTAGATAATAAGCGGAGAGCTGTCGCGAATTGTGAAATGTCATTATCTGACCATAAAGTTAACTCTTTGCTCTCAAGGTTTGTTTTCTTTAGAGCAAAAACAACTTGTTCTAAAGTAATTTTGAAGCCGTAAAATTGTTCAGCAAGAGCTTTGGCAACAGCCTTTTTTTGTGATTGTTTTACAAATTTGTTCCAGTTTTCTTTTAATAAGCCAGTAAACCACTTATCAATTTCAGTCTCAACAAAATGCACGTCATAACATGGGTCGTAGCTGCCAGATTCCACAAACTTACCTTCTTCATTTGTCGAGCCTGATGCATCAACAATATGAATTAACACATCTGCTTGGATTAAATCAGAAAGAAATTGATTACCAAGACCTTTGCCAAGATGTGCTCCCGGTACAAGACCCGCAACATCCATCATTTTTACCGGCACGAATCTGTTTCCAGAAAGGCAAAAACCATGCTTTGGCTTACATTTTACATTAAAATCAATTTCAGGACATCTTACTCTAACAAAACCAACGCCTTCATTTGGCTTTATTGTTGTAAAAGGTATTGGTGAAATTGCAACTTCTGCAAGTGTAGCAGCTTTGAAAAAGGTACTTTTGCCGGAATTGGGCTTACCTACTATCGCAATCAACATTTTACTAAAATAATATCTATAGGTTTTAAGACTTTACTTATTAGAGAATAACAAGGTTTAAAATATCGTGCATTTATTTTTACGATATGGCTTGGGACGACGAACACATTTTAATGCTAGTAGGCTTCCTTATTGTTTTAATTGTTGGGCTTAATATAATACTCGTTTTTAATAGTATTAGCAAAATTAGCCTTACAGGCGCAGCGATAGCAAGTAGTAGCGGCGAGTTGTGTAAAAGCACCTCTGATGGCATAATGTGTGGCGAGAAACTTTATCCAAATACGCCTGTAACAGGCCTTTGCCCCAGTGGCTACGTGCCCATATGTACAAATGCCTGCAAGCTAGAATCTGCTTTAACAAATAAAGAGCTTAGCTGTGGTAGTGGTTGTACAACAATTTGCATTCCAACGTCATTAGCAAAGCGATTGTCAGATTAATTAGCCTAACCTCTATTTTTATCACAATTCATATCACTATCTTTAAATATAATAGCACATATCGCAAAGAAAGATATTTTAAACTCATTTGCGTTTAAATATGTGGGGTGGTGGGAGATGAAGGTATCTACAACAAAGGAAAAAATAGTGGCACCTAAGACAAAACAAAAAGTATGGACATTAGAAGCGTGCCCCGCTTGTAATTCGAAGGATATAAGCACTAACTACTTCTCAGGCGAAGTTTTCTGTCTCAAGTGCGGCTTAGTTATTTATTAAGATAGGATTTGCGCCTTGTAGTACAAAGATAATTCGATTACTAACCTTCATACTTACTATTGATAAATGGCTGATAAATGGCTCCGACTAAAGTTAAAAATCTGGAGCATAAAATTGAAATAGAACAATCTATAGAATTAGCTACTGTTGCTGCACGTAAGAATTTTGAAAAAGTGCTTATAGGTGAGCACTATAAGCTTAATCGAGGCCGTTTTGTAAAAATCGTTAATAATAACTACAGACTTGAAATAGAATTGGCTCAAGCGCCTGCACCAAACGAACCTCTCTGGTATATTGCTCTTTTTAATGAGAATACAGGTGTGCAACTATATAGTGCCAGTGGCCACTCTTATGA
>JAWCLD010000004.1:0-35600 GCA_038851215.1 Candidatus Nanoarchaeia archaeon
TCCAATTAGAATAATCTTTTTTGGCCATATTTATCTTTCTATTCTTTTTATCAATTCCTGTTTTAGTTCATCATCGAGTTGCATTTTATTTCACCTTCTTCCTTCTTGGCATGTTCCAATAAGGGCTTTTGCATTTAGGACATACCTTTGGCTCTTCGGTTGTCGAATCTCGAGGAACCCATTTATGCCCGCAACGTTCGCAAACATAAACTTCTATTAATTTTGCTCATAAGTTGATTGTATCTTTTAGGATTTTAAGTTTTATTATCAATCCAATTAGAAAGAAGTGACAGAGAGTCTAAAGGCAAACCTTAAAAGGTAGCATTGCAGCTCCAATGCTGATAAAGTATGCTATTTAAGAAAAAATCTGTTGAGAGAGCGGCGCGGCCGCAATTCATGCAAGTTAATCTTGTAGATGTTGTTAAACAGGCGAGTATGCAAATGAAATATGAAGAAATCTATTGCTGGCTTGTAACACACAAGACGCCACTAGTTTGGTGCCATGACAAGGGTTTCTCTATCGTTGACAATAGATTTATAGAGGAGCGTGCTTGGCTTAAGCGTGCACTATCGAGAATGGTAAAAGAAATAGAAGAGCAAAAGCTACAGAAACAACAACAAGTTCAGCAACAGATGCAAAAGCTTGTCAATGATATGAAAGAGGATAAGCCTACTAATACTGGCTATATTGGCTAATTAAAGGTTACGTTCTCGACTCATTTAATTAATACACTATAGACATTTTATCTAGTGTTTCAAATTAAGAACGCCACCCCTTCATTTCCTATGGAGTTTTGTTTTTGATAAATTTTCAATATAATTGAAAATATGATTAATTTTTGAAACTGAGTTTCAGGAACATGTTTCAATTTTAGAAACATATGACCAAATACGAAACATTTATATTTCAGTAGCGCTTATCATATTTTTACTCCATGGCCCCCGGTTTAGGGGGTTTCTCATCTTACAATTAAGCAAATGGAAGAAATTGAAAAGGCGCAGCTACTTGCAAACCTCTTTGACAGAAAAACAGTCGAGATTCTAAAGAAGTTATTGCTAAAAACTGGCAATTTTTACATTCGCGATTTATCAAAAGAAACTGGTGTTCCATTAGCCACTACTTTTCGTATAATCCAAAAACTTACTACATTGAATTTGGTACAAAAGAAAGAAATGGATAAGTTTGTTTTCTATAGCGTTAACAAAGAGGCACCCATCTATAACGAAGTTCAAAATCTTGTCTTTGGCACTACTAATGATCCAATTGAATTGTTCAAGAAAGCTCTTCGTGAAAGATACGGTGGTTCTTTTACTGCTTATCAAGACAAAGACAAGAAAATCTTTGTTGTTTCTGATATTCTGAAGGAGGCAGAAGTGTCAGATATAGCAAACTTTGTTCAGCAGAAGACAGAAATTAAGCCTAATTATATTCTCATAACGAGGGACTTTTTCCAGAAGATGCAAGAGATGGGTTTAATACAGCGAGATAAGTTACAAGTAATATAGCAAACATTTATAATATGAACCGAATTCTGGATGGGACAAAATGAGTATATGGGCAGTAATCTGGCAGAATGTGAAGCAATGGCTTAGTCAATGGCTATTCTATAAAGTCAATAAAATAGAAAAGCCAAAAGAAGTCTTAGTAATTGTTGCCAAATCTCAGCCAAAGAGACTAATGAATAAGTATTCTAGACGTTACTAATATTTTCTAAATTAATATTTTTAAATCGCACTCTTACGACATATCTTTTTAACTGCATAGTTGCATTTTGAAAATTGTCCCTTGAATGTGTAAAATTTTACAGAGTCGCCGCGCAGGGACAAATATGCGTAACATATATAAAGTAGTGAATGTATAATTCAATCAACTTAGGAGGACGGCCATATGATCGTAAATGAAGAATTTTTAAATAAACTACGACGAGCTTTTGGTCTAAATCTCTATGAAGTAAAACTTTGGGCTGCGCTTCTCTCGAGAGGAGTTTCAACCGCAGGAGAGCTATCAGATATTGCTGATGTTCCAAGAAGTAGAACTTATGATGTTCTTGAATCTCTTGAAAGAAAAGGTTTCATCATAGTAAAGCCTGAGAAACCTATCAAATATATGGCTATTCCTCCTGCAGAAGTTCTTGATAGAGTCAGAAAAAGATTGATGGAAAATACTGAAGACAGATTAAAACGCTTGGGCGAGCTAAAAGACTCTGATGTTCTCAAGGAGTTGAGCCAATTGTATAAGCAAGGTGTTGAGCCGCTACAGCCAACTGACTTTAGTGGCGCGCTAAAAGGACGTCATAATCTTTATGACCATTTATCATTGCTAATAAAAGAGGCGCAAAATCAAATTTGTATTATGACGACGGAAGATGGCATTATTAGAAAAGTACGTGCTCTTAAGCCACTTTTAGAAAAAGCAAAAAGCAAAGGTATTAAGATCAAAGTCGCTGCCCCTGTTACAGATAAAACAAAAGAAGCAATAGATAAGCTCAATGGCATCGCCGAAGTCAAATCTATTAAAGACATAGATGCAAGATTTGCAATTATTGACGGCAAGCATGTTTTATTTATGCTTCTCGACGATAAAGACGTACACCCAACATACGATTTAGGAATGTGGGTTCAAAGCCCATATTATGCTACCGCGATGCAAGAGTTGTTCGACAACGCTTGGAAGAACAAGACAAATGGCAAATAGTTAAGCTGGAAAAATTCTGGCTGTCTAAGATGTATAACTAAACATCCATTTGCGGCATTCTTTGGTTGTTGCTCGCCTCAATAAATGTTGCAGCTATACCTTTGCCTATCCAGTAAGCTATTGAATTCGTGCCGCCACTCAGCAGCTCAAATAATGGTGGCCTTTTTTCCTCGAGCCTTAAAAGCCTCGATTCTGTAATGCCTGCAAGTTGCTCAGCTGTTTTTTGCGCTTCTTTCTCACCACCAAGTATGTCAACTATACCATAAGCTTGTGCCTCGGAACCAAGCCAGATGCCGCCATCTGCTAATTCACTCACAGTCTTCACAGGCAGATTTCTGTTTTCTGCAATGGCCTGCACGAAAATATCTTTTATGATTGTAATTTTTTTCATTATGTACTCGCGTTCCTGCGGCGTTAATTCTTTGTAAGGCGTGCCTGCATCTTTTAGCTCACCTGTTACGAGCCTAT
The DNA here is from genome assembly GCA_038851215.1 of Candidatus Nanoarchaeia archaeon. Classification (GTDB taxonomy): domain Archaea; phylum Nanobdellota; class Nanobdellia; order UBA10117; family UBA10117; genus JAWCLD01. The sequence goes on from JAWCLD010000004.1 coordinate 3,164, forward strand.
TATATGTAATACCATATTTCTGCATTAAATTTTCAAAACTTACATACGAAGCTGTAACGCCAATGCTCCCTGTTATTGATACTGGGTCAGCAACAACCCTATCGGCAGAAGTTGCAATCCAGAGAGCGCCAGATGCACCTACTTCTCTGATTAGCGCAACTGTTGGTTTTTCGGCTAATTTGATAGCGTCTGCGATTTGCTTTGAACCAACCGCTGAGCCACCAGGAGAATTAATATCAATAATTATTGCCCTGACTGTAAGCTCTTTATCAGCTTTTTGAATCAGCTTCGTGATTGCAATAGGATCTGCTTCGCTATTAATACCAATTTCACCATGCACAGGAATTACCGCAATTACAGGTTTTAGGGAAAAATCTTGCCGCACCTTCAACATTATACTTATGCTAACAACTATAAATAATATTATAGCAAGTGCCATCAGCACTTTTGCAATATTCGAGCTCTTAGGTGACATTTGCTTAAGATTAGAGGCCATAATTTTATTCTGTAAGAAGGCAATATAAAGGTTTTTAGGGCGGATTTTCTCGAGAGCGAGGCCAGTAAAACCTTTTTAAATGAATTTTTAAGCCTCTAGTTATGAGACCTTTAAAATTCTTGTCGGAGGAGACTATGCCAAAGTCTGCGATAAAAGAACTTGTGCTATCGCTTTTAAAGCTAAAAAATCCTACAAGAAAAAAGGTTGAACTAATAAAGCTTCGATGGTCTGCAAAATATCACTCTAAGATTCCACTTAACTCCTCCTTGCTTGAATTCGTTCCCAACAAGTATAGAGAAAAACTTCGCGCAATTCTAAAAACAAAGCCAACTCGCACATTATCTGGAGTTTCAACAATTGCAATAATGACTGCTCCTATGGGTTGTCCAGGTAACTGCATTTATTGCCCTACATCAAAAATTGCGCCGAAATCCTACACTGGATTTGAGCCAAGTGCGAGAAGGGCGGCGAGAAACAATTGGGATCCTTACAGAATTGTTAAAAACCGTTTGGAACAGTTGCAAGCTGTTGGTCATAGTACTGCAAAGAATGAAGTTATAATTCAGGGTGGCACATTCACAGCACTACCTTGGAAATATCAATATAATTTTATCAAAAGAGCCTTTGATGCTTTTAATGGGGTTAATTCTCGAAGTCTGAAAAAAGCTCATAAGCTGAATGAGGTTTCTCAAAATCGCGTAGTTTCACTGATTATAGAGACCAGACCTGACTTTTGCAACAAAAAGGAAATTAAAAGATTACTTAGGCTCGGCGCAACTCGTGTTGAATTAGGTTTGCAATCAGTTTATGACAATATTTTGCAGAAAATAAAGAGAGGCCATGATTTGGCAGAAGCAAAAAGAGCAATCCGAGAGTTAAAAGATGCTGGCTTTAAGGTTGATTTACATATAATGCTTGGTCTGCCAGGCTCGACAAAGAAAAAAGATATTGAGATGTTTCGTATTTTGTTCGAGGACGAAGACTTGAGGCCGGATGGGTTGAAAATCTATCCAACTGCAGTTCTACCTGGCACAGAGCTTTTCAAGCTATGGCAAAGTGGTGAATATAAGCCTATAAGTGAAAAATACATTATTGATGTATTGACAGAGGTAAAAGCAAAATATATTCCTCCTTACACAAGAATAAAGAGAATAATGCGAGATATTCCTGGAAATCTGATTTCGGCAGGCTACAAAAGATTAAATCTCCGAGAATTTGTACAAAAGAAATTGTATAAGAAGGGATTAGTTTGTAGATGTATTAGGTGCAGAGAAATTGGTCAGAAATACAAAACAACAGGAAAACTTCCAAAATTAATGCAACTTAAGACTCTCGAATATGATGCATCAAAGGGCAAAGAATTTTTCATCTCTTTTGAAGATTCGGAACAAGATATTTTATTAGGCTTTGCAAGATTGCGCATTATTAAAAACGCCGCATTTTTGCGAGAGCTACATGTCTATGGCGAATCCGTCCCTCTCGGTAAAACAATAGGCAATGCGATCCAACATAAAGGTCTTGGGAAAAAACTTTTGATGGAAGCTGAGAGGATAGCAAAAGAGCATGGTAAAAAGAAACTTTCGGTTTTATCGGGAGTAGGGGTTAGGCCATATTATGAAAAGCTCGGTTATAAAAGGGAGGGCTACTACATGGTTAAAAGGTTAGCCTTTTAAAGCAATTTTTAAAATTTCTTTTTAGCCCCGTCGTACAGCGGTCAAGTATAGCGGGCTTTGGCGTTAGCCAAATGTAAATTGGCGTGACGAGGAAACCCGCGGACCCAGGTTCGAACATTGCCGAAGGCGTGCGAACGCCTCAATGAGGGAATCCTGGCGGGGCTATTAATTCAAAATGGGAGAGAGGTTACAAAGAATTAAAGCTAAATGGAAAGAAAAACGAGAGGAATACAAATTAGAGCTAAAAAGGCAGTTTGTGCATGCTCTTGGAGTTATTTTTGTAATACCAATAATACTTTTTCCGGAAACTATCGCAATTAAAATATTTGGCGTATCTGCAGTTCTAGTTGCATTTGGCCATTGGTATTTTAGTGCGAGAAGGCAAAGGCACAAACACTTCAAGGAATTCATTAGAAATCTTCGATTGAAGCGTGAAAAAGAAAAAACTCTTCTGGCAGGAGAAAAAAAACTGCAAAAATTTGAAAGCCTTTTGCTATCGGCCCTGAAGGCGCATCTCATGAGAAAAAAAGAAAGCCCTTTGCTTTCATCATTTTATTTTCTACTTTCTAGCATTTTCGCTCTTCTTTTATTTGGTGCGTCTTTTGCTATAATAGGTCTCATAACGTTAGGAATCGGCGATTCTGCTTCTACAATAGTAGGTAAGAAATTCGGCAGGACAAGGTTGCTTTATAACAAAGACAAAAGTATTGAAGGCTCTTTTGCCTTTTTTATAGCTACCTTCATTGCGCTACTAACATTTTTTTATTTTTTCCCACAATACGCACTAATCAATAAATATCTCCTAGCAATTTTTGCAGCATTTTTTGGTGCTCTGATAGAAACAATTCCTACAGCTAACGATAATGCAACGATTCCGGTAGGCGTTAGCGCTTGCCTTTGGCTAGTTTTGCTTCTTCTTTAGCCAGTGCTGTTTCCATCTCTAACAGCTCGCGCTGCAGTCTCTTTGCAGTAAGAGTAGGCTTTGCTTCTTCTAATATGGAACCGCAAGTCGGACAAGTAAATTCTGTCTCTAGTGCTTCTTCATATTGATACTTAGTCTCACAACTCTTACAAGCAAAAGCAAATTTCCTCTCTGCCTCAAGTTCGCGACGCTTTTTCTCTATTTGCCTTCGCTTATACTCTAAGAATAATTCTTGTATCCTATCTTTATCGAGGCTCCAATAATAAATATACCACCATTTTTTCTTCGGATCTGCCTTCTTTTCATAAATTGCTAGCCTTTTTTCATATAACTTATACAAAAGTTTCCTAGTATCATTGATTTTGAGTTTTAGTTTTTTTGCAATCTCTTCTTCAACAGCACTTTTTTTCTTTTGCAAGAGTGAAAGAACTTTCAGCGTTGCATCATCAAGCTCTATACCTATTTCGCTAAGCATCACTTCGAGTTTCGTTGCAGCCATTTGCGATTATAGCGCTTTAATTATATATGGCCCAAGTAAGTTGGCCAGTAACAGCACTAGCGATATAGCAGAAAGTATGGAAAAGAGTTTTTTAGCTTTTTCTTCACTTTTTAATCTTTTTTCGAGCACTGTTTTGGCCATTCTGCCTCCATCTATAGGGCCAAGGGGCAATAAGTTGATTAACCCTATACCTAAATTAAGCGCGAATATCCAGAACAACAGTTGTAGGATATGCCAAGGAATCCAAGGCAACACAGCACCATATTTAGCAACAATTTGGGGTTTGACTTGTAGCTCTTGCTCGAATGTTATTCCTAGATATGCTAAAGAAGCATTTTGAGGGTTATGCGTCGTCGTAATATGGTAAGTTGTGCCATTGGCAACAATGTCAATAGTCTGACCAGGCTCAATAGTTCGCATATAAGCAATAAAATCGTCTACTTTTGAAATATTTTGACTATTAACGCTACTAATAATCATACCTGGTTGCAGGCCTGCGAGAGCTGCTGGCTGGTTATCAGCAACAGATCGCAACGAAAGGCCTGCAGGTTCTATTAGCGCATTAACTGCTGGTGCGAGTAGTAGTGATGTAATTACAACTACAATGGCAGCTGTGACAAAATTTGCCATTGTGCCTGCAGAGAAAATCGCTAACTGCGTGCTGGCGGACTGCCTCTTTAGTTTTTTCTCATCTGGTTCAACAAAAGCTAGCGGCAAGATTGCCAAAAGGCCTACGCCTGCAGACTTGATTTTATTTTTGAAAGCTTCTGCAACTATACCATGCGAGCCTTCATGTACGAGTATTACGACAAAAAGAGCGATAATGCCATACCAAAATGGAATAAAAATTGACGCACCAGGAATGCGTACACCTGGCAGTACGATAGAAATAGTAGCTTGTGGAGATGGTGTAGTGAGCATCTTGAGCAGCGCATATGTAAGATAGCCAAAGATTACTGCCATGCCGCCAAATCCAAGTGGTATGCCTATATAGCCAAAGGCGCGCCAAAACTTTGGCCATTTATTGGCAAGGTTTCGCATAAAATTGTTAAATCGCTCGGTTTTGTAAAGAAATAATATTTTGTTTTGCACAATTATCTTTTTTCTTTTGACATAAAGTAAAACAGCTATAACACTATAGAAAACTATAATTGATATTAAGTTCGTATCAAATTCAAAGGGCATTTTAATCTTTTTTGTATCTTGCCACAATATCTATCAGATCTATGTGGCCAAGGAACAGTGCTCGGCAACAATACCTCTTTAGGCCAAGCTTGTCCAAAACTTCTTTAGCAGGCTCTCCTTTTTCTACTCTCTCCTTAAAAGCCTCCCATAAATGGGCAATTGGTTTACCACAACTGAAACAACGTACAGGTATTATCATGTTTTCGGTTTAAACTTTTTAACCATTTTAAAGCTTATCTATATGATTTTTGGCGTTTTGCTCTTGCTCTTGAATGCCTGCCAAATTTTTTTGGCTCTTTTCTTCTTGTATCTGCAACTAGCATAAACCTGTCGTAATCGAGATATGTTCGTTTTAGCTGCTCAGAACCGGTAAATGCAACAAGCGCTTTTGCAATCGCCAGACGACTAGCTTCTGCTTGTGAGCTCCAACCTCCGCCTGTTACAGTTACGTCTATGTCAACATTCGCAGCCATTGGGCCAGCGATCATTAACGGTTCTTTCATTCGCAGGCGCGCAATTTCAGGATTGTATAAATCTAGGGGTATTGCATTTATCCTTATAATACCTTTGCCGGCCTTTGCCGTAGCTCGAGCTATGGCTTCTTTCCTTTTTCCTGCTACATGCACCGACTTTGTTTCTACCATCTTACGCTTTTTGCCTCAACAGCTGCGCTATTTCACCAACTGTTGTGTAAAATTCTGTTTTAAGCTTATCTACAGAAATATCTGTAAAAGTTTCAATTTTTTGTGTTTTATACTTATCTGGAATTCCAATAAAGCATTTTATTCTGCGAAGCGCAAGTCTACCTCGGCTTTCTTCAGACCATCTGCCGTGAGGCAACATTCCTCTTATTGCGCTTCTAACAATTCGATCTGGCATCCTTTTTCTGAATGGGCCTTTAAAAGGTTGCACCCTCGCTTCCCGTTGTTTAAACTTTGCTAGTACAACGGACTTTTTGCCAGAAATGATTGCTTTTTCGCAATTTACTACAATAACTTCTTCGCCTGATAGCGCAAGCTTAGCAACTCTTGCTGCCATTCTACCTAAAATCAAGTTTGTTGCATCGATAATTATCATTTTGCACCAGTCAAAGCTTTTTGTTTCTCCTCCAAGCCCATTTTAACCTATTACTTTAATTCCCGTGCCCTTCGGGTTAGTTTTTAGTAGCTCGCCGATTGTCAACACTTTGCCGCCGGCGGCCATAATTTTGTTTTTAGCTGCGGATGAGAAGGACCACGCAGCAACATTCACTTTTTTTAATAATGTTCCTGCAGCAAGCACTTTGCCTAGTACTAATACTGTTTCTCCATTTGCGGCAAATCTTTGTATCTTCGATAAATTGATCTCTCGTCGCATCCTGGTTGGCTTTTTAAGCTCTCGAGCTACAAGCTTCCACAGTTTTGCCTTCTGCGCGCTTAACTGTGCAATCGCTTCTTGTAGCGCCGGATTTGTCGGTCCTGTTTTCGCCATCTTTTAATTGCAAAAGCCCAAAATTTAAAAGGGCTTTTCATTCACTTCATTATGCGGAAGTGGGTGAGTGGTCAAAACCGCACGATTGAGGTCGCCCGAAATGCAATGCATTTCGGTTTTTGCGTCGAAAGTCGTGTGCCTTAGTGGCTGCGCAGGTTCGAATCCTGTCTTCCGCATTTTTGTTATTTTAACTTAACCTCTTTCGTTTTTGCTTTAAGCACAGATATTGCTTCCGCAAGTATTTTTGCTGGCTCTAGCTGACCCCAACTTTCTATTGTGAACACGAATTTATTTTCACTATTTGTAATTTTGACGCCGCTTTTTTCCAGAATTTCTTCATAAGAGGGTAGCCATTTTGTGAAGTCAAGTATTTCTATGTTTCCATCAGATTTCTTTGCAACGTTTGGAGGTATCGCAGCAAATGCCGCACTTAAGTCTGCGCCTTTTGTTTCAAATTCTGGCCATCCTCTATAATAAGCATGGCAAGCAGACCACAAACTCAAGCTCTATATTTTGGCCTTCAAGCAACTTGACAATCGGTATTTTGCCATAAACTGCTTTTACAGCAGGGTCTTTAAACTTCAAGTCTTCTGCATAAACAGTTGCGGGACCTTTCGCTTTTAATGTTCCCTTGACAGAACACTTTGCACAAAGCTTTCCCTTGCAACTACATTCTTCAGGCAAGTTATAAGATTTAAGATCTGTTTTCAGCGGGATTAGACCCAGTCTGTGCGCTATGATCTCATCGTAAAGAACAGAAGAATTTTGCGTGAAATAAACATCTTCGATTGCAAGCACCGGCACCTCAAAAGCCGCTGCTCGTCGTAGTGCATTTAAAAATGCCGGTCCAACGCCGTCTATAATAAATGTTATTTCATTTTCGGTTTGTTTGAGTACAGATATTTTCATATTTATCTCACACCCTCCGTCCTCGCTTACCGCCTTTCTTTCGGCAGCCGCCATGAGGAATAGGAGTGACGTCTTCTATACCAATAATTTGCAGACCTGCCCTCGTTAATGCCCTTATTGCCGGTTGCGCGCCAGGGCCAGGAAAACGGGTGCCATTTTGCCCACCTTTTGCTCTAACTTTAACATAGATTTTTTTAATACCTTGCTCGAGAGCAGCCGCGGCAGCTTTGCTTGCAGCTTTGAGTGCAGCAGTTGGGCTTCCTTCGAGCCTATCTGCAGTCACGACCTGTCCACCAGATGCTAATGCAATCGTTTCGGCACCTGTTAAGTCTGTGATGTGAACAATCGTATTATTGTAAGTCGCATAAATGTGTGCTATACCGATTTTTTCAGCCATTTTGCACCTTAGCCTCTTCAGCTTTGGACTTTGTGCTTTCGAGCGCCTCACTTTCTCCAGTAGGCGCCAGTGCCTTAATTTGTGCTGAAGCCTCTTCTGGCTTTAATTTTGGCACGAAACCTGGCACGAAGCTGATATCGTCGTTAACTTTGACAAGATAAGATGGGGCATTTAATTTTTTACCATTAACCATAATTTTGCCATGTACGATGAATTGTCGAGCTTGCATCGGAGTTAGCGCTAAACCTTTCTTAAACACGACAGTTTCAAGTCTTTTATTAAGTATATCTTTTAACTGCAATGACAGTACATCGTCGAGGTCTGCTTCAGCCGTTACAACGCCAAACTTTTGCAGCTTGTCCATCAAAATCTTTTGGGCGGCATCCTTTTTAGGACCGGGACGCATGCCGATGATTTCCTTCGCTTGTCGCTGCCAATTCCTAAGGATGGCGCGCATTTTCCAAATCTCTCGCATTCGGCGTATGCCATATTCTTTGGCCAAATTATGTTCTTCTTCTATTCGTTCCTTTTTCCAAGGATGCTTTGGTCCAGAATAAGTTTTCTTTTGGCGCCACATAGTTACTTCAGTCCTTTTAGTTTGTATTCAAATGCTGGCATTATTTAGCCTCCTTTTTTCCAGCCTTTGATGTGGTTTTTGGCGTCTCCTTTTGTCGCACTACGCCAAGTGTGCCACCTTTTCTGCCAGTAGTTCTTGTTCGCTGACCTCTTACCTTTTTACCTTTGGCATGTCTTATTCCGCGATAATTTTTGATCTTTTTCAAAAATCTGATATCTAAATTCTGCTGCAGCCCGACATTAGCACCAACTAGATGCCTATCTTCACCAGTTTCTGGGTCTTTTCTTCGATTTAGCATCCAGGCAGGTATTCCAAATTTTGAAGGGTTTGCCATACAAGCTTCTATTTTTTTTATGTCCTCTTCTGTGAGGTTACCACATCTTTCTAACTTTGGTAAATTTAATACACCACAAATAGCATTGGAAAGCATAAAGTCAACACCTTTAACCCTAGTGAGAGCGAGCCATACAGACTCGTTGCCGTCGATATCTTTATCTACAATTCTAATCAAAGGTTTGAATTCTTTTGTTGCGGATTTTACTTCTTCAACCATTCAATATCGCAGAAACTACAATGCGTTTTGTGCCATTTGGCAACCTTGCTCAAAGGCAAGGGAACACTGCAGTTACTCTGCATCAAACTTGCTTTTAGGAATGACTTTTTAAATATATCGCTTTTATTTATCGAGATGAAAAGAACGCTACTTGCAATTTCGATATTGGCTGCAATTGGCATAGGCTTGGCAGCATACCTCCTTTATTCCTATTATGCGCCAACAGGCGTATGCACAAGCTTTTGTAGCATTGTCCTCGAATCAGGATATGCAGTGCTATTTGGTATTCCAATTGCCTTAATAGGCCTTGGTGGGTTTGTTATCTTATTTACAATTGCGGCGTATGGCTTTATAACCAATAATAGAAAAATACTAAAACCACTTTTTGCATTGTCGACGATTAGCTTGGTTTTCGTGGCATATCTTGTATACTTAGAACTGGTAAAAATACATCAAATATGCAATTTCTGTACGGCTGCTCATTTTATTGGTATAGCAATTTGGGGCCTAACGCTATTTGAGTTGTTTAAAAATACGAAAAGCGCCGAGGCTGGGATTTTCGCAGACCATGTAGCAAATAAGCCTTGTGGAGGAAACCCTAATCCTCCAGGTCAACTTTGAACCCAGATACCCTTTCGGGAACAAGCTAACTGTTTAATTCCAGGCTTGCGCAATCTCCTGTCCTTTTAAAGGGATACCAGGTTATGCGACCTCGGCACATTATACAAAAAATTTAACTTTAAAAATACTACTTTTGCATTTCTGGCGGTAGCAAGAGAGGGATTCCATTCTTTATCGAATAGACAAATTTGCACTTTTTGCAAGTCAAAGTTTGCTTCTTTTTATCATAAATCAAATCGCATTTGTCAACAGGACAGCAAATTAACTGTAGAAGCTCCCGGGGTAGCGGTTTTGTCATTTTACTTTACACCCTTTACAACCCAAAAGCCACCGCTCTTTGCTAATACTTTAACTTCTAAAAAGAGCTTTTTCATTTCATCAAAAAGGAATTGCCCACCTTTGGTTTTCCTAGCAACTATTTGCAAAGAGCCACCAGGGTTTAAATGATGTGGCGCCTCTCTAATAAGTTTTAAAACAATATCTCGACCTGCAGCCATTGGCGGATTTAACAAAATTATATCGAACTTTTCACCCTCTACAGCAGCGTAACCGTTTCCTTGCTTAACTTTTGCTCTAACTCTATTAAGAAGAACATTTTCTTTTGCGAGTTTCACCGCTCTCTTGTTAATGTCGGTTAGCACGACTTCGCATTGCGGGCAGGCTTTCGCAGCAACGATACCAAGTACGCCATAACCACAACCTAAATCTAACAAGCGGCCACCTTCAGTCGGCAAATCTGCTTTCTCTATCAACAATTGTGAGGCCTTGTCTATCTTTTTGGCTGAAAAAACGCCGGAGGCTGACTTAAAAATTACATCAAAACCTCTAATCCTATCCCTAATCATATATTTAACATATTTAGTTTTTGGCTTTTCGGCGTAGTAATGCTCAGCTTTCATCAAGTAGAAATTAAAAAGTACAAATAAAAGCTCATCGTTTCTTTAAAATACAAACTCTTTCACAGATTCTTAGCAGAGCTTATTAGCACAATATCAGTTTTTATAGCCATACCTTTTTGTGCTTTTTGAAGCTCTTTTGCATCTAATTGTGAAATGCCAATCGCAACAAGATTTTTGTTTACATCATAAATAGCAGTAACAGAGTTTTTTTGCAAATCTGACGTAAAGGCCAAAATGCCTGGTACAAACACCGGCGAACCGTTTTTTATTCGGGGCAAAACACCTTCGTCCACATAAACCGCTGGTAGATGCGCAACAGCAGTTTCAGGTGGCAAGATTATATTTTTAATATAGATGTCCTTTTTTGTCTTCAGATATTTTTTGTAATTTTGTCTAATGTCGTTTAAGGTAACAGATTCGGAGATTTTAAAAGGGCCAGCTTGCAGCCTTCGCAAAGAAGCCATATGCCCGCCAACTTTCAAATATTCTCCTATGTCATGACATAGTTTTCTTATATATGTCCCTGCTTCGCAGCCAACTTCGAACTCTACATTATTATTTTCAAATTTCTTTAAAGTTAACCAATAAATTTCTCTTTCTCTTAATTTGCGGGCAACAGCAGATACCCTTGGAGGTAGTTGTTTAATCTTGCCTGTGAATTTTCTAAATGCCTTTTCTACCATAGCTTTGGAAACTTTTCCATGCAAATGCATCGTGCCTTCATAGACCTTTCCAGCTTTAGAGATGACAGAAAGAACCTTAACGCCTTTGCCGATTCCGATAGGTAATACGCCTGTCACAAGCGGATCAAGCGTACCTGCGTGTCCAACTTTAGGCTGCTCTAATAATTTTCTTATCTTATTGCCGCAATGAATTGATTTGGGCCCTCTTGGTTTGTCCAAATTGATAATGCCAAAATTTAGTAATTCGTCAGCTGATCTTTTGGCAGGTTTGCCCAGTCTTATTTTTCGTTTATAAATCAATTTTTTTTCAACTAGCTCAAAGGGCAATTTGTTCATTTTATAACTTTAAACTTCTTTAAATCCCTTAAAAATATTCTTGCAGTTGTTGGGCCTATACCTTTAAATTCTTGAAGCTTTTTATTAAGCTCGCTTGACGTTCCGGCTTTTCTAATTAGATTAGAGATAGTTCCATATTTTACTTTAAGGTCTTTGCAAATTGCTAGTAACTTTGTTGCTGTAGAAAAATCGTAGCGAACATAATGCCCTTTGTCTAGAACTGAAACAAGCTTGTCCCAACCTGCTTGTAGGATTTTATCTGGGCTCAACAAATTTTCCTTAACAAATTCAAAATAAGTTCTTTTTGCAACTTGTTGTTGTATTGGTTTACCAAATAGTAAGCAGGCAAGAAACCATTTGAATATTTCTTTATTGGATTTACTTTTGAGGTTTATAGATAATTCTGTGGAATAAATTTTGCTTTTAGCCATTAATTTAAAATAAAAAAACAAGTTTTAAGTTTTATCTAATTATTCCGCTATTTTGGGCTTTGCTTTTTTTAGCTTTGGAAGCTTAAGTTTCTTTTCTTCTTGAGATTTAGTCTCGGTTGTTGCAACTTTTGCTTCTGCTTTTTTTGGCTTTTGGGGTTTTGCTGGAGCTTTAGTTTCTGGTTTTATTCCTAACGCTTGTAAAGCGGCAAGAACCTCATCATGAGTTGCACCTTTTTTGATGTCTGCTTTTTGCGGTAGCAATTCGAGATGATTAATGTTACATTTTCTTCGCCTTGTGTTCCCGTCTATCAAAACAAAGTTTTTGTCGATTATATCTACAATAAGGCATTCTTTACCTGCATCTCTACCCGCAATCTTTACACATAATCTTCCGACTTCAATAGCCGCCATAGCAATTCCTCACAAATGGAAATTTTAGTTACCATTTATTTTGCTCCTGGTAAAATAAATTCTCTTAAGGAAATTGGTACCTCATCTGGTCTTGCGAGTTTATGCTTCACACGCGCGCGCCAAATTAAAATTTCTCTAGTACATGGCGAGCAAAGGTTTGCACCAAAAGGTCTTTGCACAGTTCTATCTGTCTTTGAAAGCCTTCGAATTTTAACTGGCAAACCTCTTGGGAGACCGTGAAGATAATTCTTACAAATTGCACATAAAGCTTTGCCAGGTGCTTTTTTCTTATAGTGGACAACAGTTCTGTTTCCTGGAGTCTTTCTTTGCGTCCTTCTGATACCTCGCCTAGATCGATAACGAGGCTCACCTCGTATTTCTATTTTTGTTGCACCCCTTATTTTGTGCTTGATGTGCACCATATTGTTTCGATCGACTCTCTCTAAACTACTTTTAAAGCCTTTCTAAATGCCGATGTAAAGAGGATTGAGAACATAATATAGGTACCAACCCACTTCAAATGCCCTTCCCAGAATGGAAGTGGCAATATAACCATTGAGCTATAAATCTTTCCAAGCAGAGCAAATATTATAATGAAAGGCACTAATGTCAATAACATTGGCTTCATACTTTGCGACATCAGCTTCATGTTTAGTGGCATTAATTTGTTCTGGAGCTCTGCAATTTTTTGAGGGTTGTCTTTATTCTGCTTCATTTCTTCTTGAAGTTTTTTTACTTCTTCCCGAATAGCTTTTACAAGAGACTGGTCAGTTGCATATTTATATACAAGGGTGCTTCCAAGCGCCAGCGCTGCAGATATACCAATTATAGATAATAGTGCGTATTGTTGTAGTATTTCGATTATTGCCATGAGTAGTACACCAAGCTAATGGAACAATCAACTTTATTGAAATTTGTGTTTACCATTTTATCTTACACTCATTCAGATACTATTATTTTTCTCAAAGCAGGATGCATATCAAATGCGTGTTGCTTTGCTATATCTTCATACATTCTGTACATTATCATTACTGAAAGCAAAATTCCTGTTCCTCGACTTAATGCTCCGCCTAAGTCAGCGAGAGCCGCAAGTGCGCCAACAGTTATTGCACCCATTACCGTTAGACCAGGTATGTATCTGTTGAGAATAGATTCGAGGACGCGAGGATCGCGCCTAAAGCCAGGTATCTGCAAACCAGAAGCTATGATCTGTTTTGCCTGCGATGCAGCATCCATATTTGCCGTCTTTACCCATAGTACGGAGAAAAGAACAGCTCCGACTATCATGAATGTACAATAACCAAGTACCTGGCCTAACATTGTCCAGTTCGCTGAGCGAGTTATAAGTGCGCTAATTATGTCTGGCGAATGTATCCATTTTACAAAACCTGAGGCAGGCATGTTACCTGAAAATGTTCCAAGTATGGGAAAGCCCGCATTTTGTAGCAATCTTGCCCATAATTGTATATTTGCCATCAGTGCGGCAATGAGGATTACAGGTATATTGGACGTATAAATGAAGCGAAGAGGCCACCGCATTCCAAAACCTCGCACTCTGCCAAATGACAAGGGTATTTCCACTTTCATCGCCTGTGCATAAACTGATATGAGAAATACTACTATTGTAATTATAATCCCTGAAACCGCTAGAGCTGCACCTATACTGTCGCCTACGGAAAGAGCTTTGAAAAGAAACGGCACTGCACCTATTGGCACATCAGGATTCTGTGGCGATGCAAGAGGATTGAACGCTCTTACAAAAATTTGCCCGGCCACCCCCGCAACGATAAAGAGACCTACACCAGAGCCAAAACCCCACTTAGAGCAGACCTCATCCATTAGTACTATAAGATAGCCACCTATTGCAAGCTGGCTAATTAATACGATCTGCATCAGCACATAACTTAAAGTTCCTGCTAATGCTGGATCTGGAGCTAGCCCACCCATCAACACATACACGGCAGCTTCGAACACTACAAAGAAAAGGACTGCAACTTTTTGCATCGCCTGAAATTTTGCCTTTCCTTCTTTTGATGTTAAATCGATACCGAGAAGACCTGAGCCGACAAGCAACTGCATTATAATACTTGCAGTTACAATTGGCCCAATACCTAAAGATACAATAGAACCGAAGCTTGCGCCCAATATTATTGAAAGGTATTCGAATTGTTGTAGTGCATTTTGGCCAAGACCTATCAGTGGGATATACGAAAGAATGAAAAATAATACTAAGATTATGCCTGTCCAAAACAGTTTTTTGTTAAAAGCAAGTCTTTCTACCTCCGGTTTCTTGACTTCAGGGAAAAACTTTGCTATGCTTTGCCAATCGATCATTTTATCTCCTTAATTACGACAGAACCGCCAGCTTTTTCTATCTTTTCTTTGGCCCTTGCTGAGCAGCTTGAACATATAACATTAAATTTCTTGCTGACTTGCCCTTCTGCAAGCAATTTTACAAAACCAAGCTTTGTTAAATCTACATCATAAGTATTAACGTTCTTTAGCGCTATTCCTTTCTTCACCAAGATATCAATTTGCTCCTCAAGCTCTTTAATATTCATTAAAATAACTGAAACTTTTGTGATTCTTGGTAGCACTTGCATACCCTGCTTTCCTATCGGCGAAGCGCCTTCCTTTAAGAATGCTGTTTCTCTATGTGCTCCACGCTTGCCGACGCCGCCACTACGATAAGGCCTATTTCCTTTTCCTCGATGTCTTTTGCCAAATCCCCAACCGTGCGTTCTACTTCCGCGCAATTTCCGTGATTTTTTCTTTCTGCGAACTACCATTTTAATTCACATTCTGCAAATGAAGCGTTTTCATAACCGCATCCATCTTAAATCATCCTCTGCAGCAGCTTGTTAATGTCTTTACCTCTATATCCGAGGGCGCCACCTTCGGCAAAGCTTTTTTTAATACCAAGTCGTTCGAAACCGCCAACAGGAGGGTGCAAGCGGAAAAAAGGCTTTAATCCGGGTATAGATTTTAACTCAGTTTTAAACATAAAAAAATCATCAGAAAATTTTTGAAAATCTGAATTTGTTTTCGCTTTGAGATAATCTTCGGTTAATGGTTTATTTCCAGCTAGCCTACCCCTTGCCTTTAGAAGTTTGTTGAAAGTCTCTTTATCAAGTTCGCCAAAAGTAACGAAATCTTTTATCTTTTGCAGCATACCAAGAATACTTTGTGTACTGGGAAAGATGACGCAATAGTTTTTTTTGTATAAGCGTAGTAGCTTTAATGTCTTACGAACATCTGCGCTAATTCCAACATCTCCACGGATGCGAACAATTGCGAGTCTTGTCTTTTCCATTTTTGGTCAAACGCTTAAACAGCACCTCTATAAACCTTAAATTGCCCAGCACGTATTTCTGCGCCTTTTTTAAGAGCTTGGAATGTCGCAAGTATGAAGTTTCCTTTATGCCTTGTTTGGCCACGAGTTTTTGCCCAAATATCTTTGTAGCCAGCTGCTTTCAGTACTTTCTTAATTTCATTTTCGCAAACTAAGCCTGTGCCTTTTGGAGCTGGCATTAGCTTTACTCTAACACTACCGCACTTGCCTTCAATTTCGTACGGTAGTGAGTGGGGCTCGCCACAACTACATTTCCAACTTCCGCAACCACGTACAACTTCTATCAAATTTAATTTAGCATTTCTCAGCGCCTTTTCCTGCGCAGGTATCGATTCTTTCGCCTTTCCCTTGCCGATTCCTACATAACCGTTATTGTTTCCAACAATTGCAAGTGCTGAGAAGTTAGGCTTATTACCTTCAGCAGTTTTCTTTTGCGTTTGTTTCACTCGTCTACGCTTGCCACCGCCAAACTTACCTCTAGCTTGCCCTATTAAAATGAAATCACTAAATAAATTAGGTACAAGAGCGTCGACTATTGCGGCTTCTTTTATCTTGTAGCCTTTGGCAAAGATCTCTTTCAAATCTGTTATCTCCTTGGCCGCAACCTTCTTGCCAAGCTCAGTTTTAAATTCAAACTTTGGCGAAGCTTCTGCCACAATTTTGATTTCTTCTGCTTCGGCTTGTGCTAGCTCTTCCGGCTTTACAGCAGGCGTTACTTCTTTTGGTTCATCGTATAGCTTTTTTTGTTGCGCCATTTTACTTCAGTATTTTTTCCTTTACAGAATGGAAGTCTTCTACTATCTGATTTTTAAAGTAAGCTGCAATATGTTTGCCTAAAATCCTATCTTCAGAAATATTTGTACTGTCAAAAGCTATTTGAAGACCTGCATCAATAGCACCTTTAATTGCGGCAAAGACTTTTGCTCCTTTTGTTGCACTATGCAAGCCAATATCTGCAATTGCATTTATTATTTTGGCTTGCTTTGCGAGTTTGCCTGCCAGTAAGCCTGTCAAATATGCGGCAGGCGTATTTTTGCAACTGTATTTCCAACCAAAATTTTTTAATTTTGCTGAATTTATAGTTAGCAAAGTTCTATCGCCTTTCGGATCATAGTTTACGAATTGTATTGTAATGTAGTTTGTAGATTTTCTAACAACAATCCTTGGTAGTGCAGACTTTAGTAGCTTCAAACGTTTTTGATAGTTTGTCTTACCTTCGCGTCTTCTTCTGAATTTAACTGCGAATCGTGGTCCTCTTGCCATTTTTTATTTCATAAGTTTGTTTTGCTGTAGATAGATAAACATATGTCCTTTGTCTCTGAAAAAGCCGCCTTTTGCTTTTGCATAAATATCTTTGTAAACAGCTTGTGTTATTCTTCCAGAATTTTTTAAACGCTTTAATGTGGTCCTTATCAATCTAATTTTTCGCATCCAAAGTGTTTTGGCAGGTAGACGGGCATATTTTGCACCCTTTCTGCTTCCGTGCCCTCGTCTCCTGCTTTTTCTTCGTTGCGCCAGCTTTGCTTTTGCTCTGACCCTCGAAGGCGTTTTTGGTGGTAAAATCTTGATTGCACCACTTTTAATCAAACTACGAATATCCGTCTTCGTTATAGCATCTTTAATTTCAGAAATTCTTTCTGGCACTAATACGACTCGGTCTACACCAACACCCGCAACTTTAGCAGCCAGAATTTTTTGATTGTGGAGCTCCATTATTTCTTAACCTCCGTACTCTTAGGCTTAGGCTCTGTTTTAGTTTCGAGTTTAACCTCTTTTAATTTAGTGACTTTAGTCATAGACTTGGGCTCGGCCTCTACTTCAGATTTAATTTCTGGCTTGGTTTCGGATTTGCTTTCTGCTTTTGCCTTTATTTTTGTTTCATAATCAGAAATAAATTTAGCAGCATCAACATTTACAAAAAGAATTTTCTTTTCCATAGCCGCTTTCAAAATCTCATATCTTTTTTTGTTACCTATATTAGCGCTTAGAATACCTATTTGATGTGGTGGATGTATTTTATTTATATCAGCAAGCGTATTGACATAAACAAATTCCGCTCCAGATTTGTGCAACCCGCGAACTTTTGCAGGATTTCTATAACCAACTTTGACGCTTGCGCGATGACCGCGCTTGTGCTGGCGCATCTTACTATGGCGCCCTTTTGGCTTTCTCCATACTTCATCACGTATTTTGGCTCTGTGGTGATAATCTTGTCGAAGAAACTTCGGTCTGGTTTTATTTTTCTTTTGCCTTAACTCTAATAGCTCTGTAGGAACTGTCATTTTGGTTTTTGGATTATGTAAATTCCGTCAGGAAAGACTCTTCTGTCTCTAGCTCTAACTTGAGTTGTTTGTTCAATAGAAGTTGCGGTTCTGCCAGCCAACTCGATATCTGGTGACTCAACAGTTATGATATTGCCTTGGATAGAAACTTTAACATTTGCAGGTATGGAAGTTTTGCGCGGCTTTTTTTCGCCAAGAAAATTAGAAACAGAAAATTCCGAACCAGAAATAGAAGCAGTAATTGGAAAATGAGTAAAAGTAATTTTCAACTTGTATGTATAAGGTTTTTGGACGCCTGTAATAATATTTTTAATGTGTGAATTAAAAGCGCCCGCAATCATTCTCGCAGCTGCGGTTTTGTTTTTTGTTTTAATTAAGACTTTATTTTCTTCGACCTTAATTTCAATGCTCTTTGTTGGAAAAGTCCTTTCAACTTTGCCAGCAGGTCCACTAGCAATTATATTACCATTTTGTATTGCTAGCTGTACACAAGGTGGTATTATAATCTCATATACCGTATTATTGTGTACTGGAGCGTTGGTTTTAGTAGACATATGCAAGCAACACACCTCCTTGATTTGCAGCCTTAGCGTCTAAATGCGTCATAATACCTTTTGACGTCGAAACTATTAACCTACCAAAATCTTTCGCTGGCAAATATCTTTTTTCAAATTTTTCAAATTCTTCAAGCGTTGCAGAAAATCTTGGCTTAATAACACCAATATCGTTAATTAGATTGCTTAAGATAATTCGAGCATGGCCTCCTCTTTTATCGGTAAAAATTTCAAAAGCTTCGATATAGCCTTCTTTTTTAAGAATTTCAAAAATCTTAATTACTAATTTAGAAATTGGTCTAACTATTACTTCTTTTTGTCCCTTTTCTTTCACATTTTTCAGTGCACATAGTGCATCTGCTAACACGTCGTGTTTCATTTTACCTTTAGTGAGTTGCGTCAGCAACGGTATTTCACCGCAGCTTCCTGAATCCTAAATCCTTCGCAACTTCGCGGAAACATCTGCCACAGATATTTAACTTATATTTAGATATGTGTCTGCGCGTCCCTCCGCATCTAATGCAGATGGCCAGCCTTTGGCCAAACTTGCGTGGTTTAGGAACATTATGTCTGAGGAACCTTTGCTTCTTAGTTTTGCCGACCATGATTTTCTCTGATACGGCTCGTTTCATTCTATTCAGACTCCTTTTCTTTTAGACCAAACTTAGCCTGCGCCCATGCGAAGGCTTCATCAGCTTTTATTATGTGGCTAGCACCGATTTTAGCCTTTTTAATCTTTCTCTTTGCAACCCGGTAACCTCTGCGCTTAAGCGAAACGGCAACGTCAAGCCCTATAATACCAATTTCAGGGTCGTATTTCATTTCAGGTATATCTACGTATTCCTTGATGCCAAATGAGAAGCCATTTTTTGTGAATGATTTTCGAGGAAGTGCAAAGTCCACCGCCGCAAGTAAGCGCTTTAGCAACGCCTCTGCTGCCTTGCCTCTAACTGTAACACGGGCGCCAATAGGCAAGCCCGGCCTGATTTTCCATGTTGGGATTCGCTTTTTGGCAAAAGTTTTTACCGCCCTTTTGCCAGAAATTTTACTTAGTAAAGAAACTGCTTTTTCTACATTCTCTACTTCAGTGCCTGCGCCGATATTTAATGTTAAAGAAGCAATTAAAATTTCTTTCATTGGATTTTCTTTTATGTTTATGTTAGAGCTCATGGTAGTGTAATCTCCGCTGCATTTTTGCCAATCACGAAAAGCTCCTTTAGAGGAATTTTTAGCTTTTTTTCGTCAATTATCGTAATTGCGTATCGTTTTTTCCGTAAAATGCCTTCTTCTACAAAATCTGAAATTGTAACAACCTTGCCAGCGTGAGCACCACCTATTACATATGCTATGCAACCAGGTTCAAGTGCTATGTGTTTGATGGGTTTACCCTCTTTTGCATCAAAAAGGACGCAATCACCTATTTTATAAATATCTTTATCGGCAATGAAATTCCAACCATTCGAAACGTGAATTTGCATTTTACCACCTTTAATTGTGTGTTTGCCTTCAACTTTTGTGATAATGAGATCTGTTTCTGTATGAGGGATTTCTATAAGCTTTAGCTGGCCTTTATTATCGAGCACAACACGATAGTATTTATTATACTTCAAAATTTTTAGAGTATCAAAAAGACCGACAGGGAAACGTGCCTCTTTCCTTACCTTACCGTTTACTAAAACGAGATTTTGATTTAGAATTCTTTTGACTTCGGCTTTAGACTTGGCTAGATGTAAAATATCGATAAGATAAATTTGAAGGGGCATACTGTATTGCATAGAATGTGTAGCAGGTATGGGTTTAGCTATCCATTTAGCCTTTTTTCGTGCTATAGGCCATGTTTTCGGCGCCGCAAGTCTCGAAAGATGTTTTTGTTTTGACATTTTATCTCCGTTCTAAAACTTTGAGCCTTTTCTTATCGTCTAAGTTTAAGGAAACGAGCATTAGTTTTGAAGGATCGATAGGTCTTGAAACTTTTGGAGCTCCTTCCTTTTTCTGGAGCTCTGCACCTTTTACGAAAACCTTATAGCGGTGCAGGTCAACTTTTTCTACATCTCCAATAATGCCACGAAACTTACCTCTCATTATTTTCACCTTATCACCCTTTCTTATTGGCAGAGAGCGTTTTTTGTACTTTAAGCGTAATTCTTTTGACAAATGACCTGCAATCATTTTATGTCTTAGATGCAGCGGTGCATTTGTTCTGTATCTTCGCTGCTTTTTTGGCAGTGAAGATGATCTCCATTTTATGCTAAAGTATTTCATAGCATGAACCTCGTTCTTTCAGCTCTAAATTATATCTATGGTTATGTTTCCACCTTTTTCTTTTGTTTATCATAATACGATTGTTGCCTGCTTAGCCACATTGGGCCAGCGTATGGCCACCTCCTTTGCTATTGGACCTTTGATAAGAGTGCCTTTTGGCATCCCAAGTCTTACATCTTTTAGCACAACAGCAGCATTATCTTCGAAGCGAACTTTAAGACCTTCAGGTCTTGTAAACTCTTTCTTTTGTCTTACTACAACTGCTTGGACAACTTTATGTCGCATTTCAGGGTCGCCAACTTTTACAGTACCTGTCACAAGGTCGGCAACGCCAGCAGACATTAGTTTTTTTGTCCTTGTCTTGTAGCCTTTTACAGTAATTATTTGTAAGATCTTGGCGCCACTGTTATCAACAACATTTAGATTTGCACCAATCGGCAGTGCTTTACTAACCTTTGATTTGATCGCTTTCATTTTTATCTTCTGTAAAAGTTCGATAAGCTAATTTCGACTTTGCAATCTTTGAAATATAATTGTTTATCATAGTTTCTCCCAAACTACAAATTGTACTGTTTTTGAAATTGGTTTGCATTCGACGATTCTTACTTTATCACCTGTCTTGACCGAAATGCAATCGGGAACATGAGCCATAACTCTTGTCCGTTTTTTTTCATAACGTTCATATTTAGGTAAATAGCGCAAAAAGGGCCACTCAACTTTAACGGTTTTTTGCATTTTATCTCCAATAACAATACCATCAAAAACCTGGCCACGAGCCTTCAGGCTACCGTGAAAAGGGCAGTTTCTATCTGTGCAGAGTGTTTCAGTCTTTTTTTCAGCCATGCTCTACGAGTGCCTTAGAATTAGCTTTTATAAACCTTATCTTAAGGCCGTACCCTGTTAGCAGAGTTAGTATTTTGGAAACTTTCTCTTAATGCGTTCCCAAGGTCTGCCCACTAACAATTTTCCATTCACTTGCACTTTTTTGCCATCTGGTAGTTCTATTACTAAAATTACGGCTTCTTTGAAAATTTTCTTTTCTCTACCATTTACTTCTAAAGTAATTGTTTGATAAGATTCATCAATAATTTTGCCTGCAAGACCAATATTTGCAGGATTTTTGGATTTGATAACTTTTGCGTTAAGGCCTATTAGTTCCTGCCGCACAATGTTAATTGGTGTAATAGACATTTTAGCTCTTGCTTACTTCATCTCGAATCTCTATATTTCCAACATTAAAGCCTAGTTTCTGCAAAACCTCTTTGATTCTTTTTCGGTGGTCTCCTTGCAATTCTATCGCATTATCTCTAATATTTCCTCCGCAGGCCAAATTATGTTTTAGTTGCTTGATAACATTTTTAAGTTCTTGACCTTTCACATCAATACCTTCAATCAATGTTAGAAACATATCTTTATACTTGCCTTTAACTATTTTGACAATTATTTTCTGTTTCTCTTTAGCTATCGTTTCGCACACACAAAGTTCTTTCGGCAAACCACAGACAGGACAGATCTCACTCATATTGGTAAAACAGTATTATTCATTAATAGTCTAAATCTCCAAATTACTTCTAAAAATCTTAGATTTTTTTGTATTCTCATGACTTGGTTCTTTTAATCGTATTTATTTTAGCAATTGCCCTTTTTATAGCTTTCAGTTTGCCAGGACTGGCTAAAGTAGCCGTAGCTTTCTGTGCAGAAAGCTTCATTAATTCTTTTTTTAACTCCTGCTCTTTTGCAACTAATTCAGCTTTTGGAGCTTTTCTTAATTCGGAAACTCGTACGAGGCTCATTTCACTGTTTACTTGGTTGCGGTTCTATATGAACGGCAGCTTCTTTTAGCTTGATTTTGTCAGGCAGTTTTATGTCTGGCGGCATTATACTAACTTTGACGCCAACAGTGCCAGAATGTAAATCAACATTAGTTGTTGCATAATCAATTCCTTCCATTGCAACCTGGCCACATTTCATCATATAACCGGCACTAAAACGCCAATTTTGTGCTCTTTGCCCCGGTACGCCACGACCACCTATACGAATCTCCGCACCTAAAGCGCCAGCTTGCATTATATCTTGAAGTGCTTTCCATCCTATCGCCTTAAAACGACTTGTGCCAAATCGCTCAAGCTCAGATGCTATTCTATTAGCCATAACTGTAGCATTCAGCGCTGGAACAGCAATTTCCTTAACTTCTATTTGTGGGTTTTCTAAATTAAATTTTGTCTTTAATGTTGCAGTGATATCGGAAATATTTTTTCCACTTCTACCTATAATTATGCTCGGTCTGACAGCTTCTATGGCAATTCGTTCTCCAAGAGGCGTCTTTTCAATAGAGATCTTACCAAGGCCTGCTGTTCTTGGTACTATTCGAATTATATACTCCTTGATTTTCAAAAACTTATTCTTTTCCTTAATAAATTCCCGTTCTATCATTTTACTTGGGCCTCTTTTTTATTTTTTTCTTTCTTTTCTTGTTTAATTTCCTTTGCAATAAGCTCAAAATGTGTGTTTTTTCTTTCAAGACCAACTTTTCTACCATATCTATGGCGAATCGGTCCTTTCTGTGCTGCTGCATGTATTATAGTCAAATTATTGACATCAAAGTTTTTGTTTCTTGCAGCACCCTGCAAATTTCGCAGCAATTTAATAATGTACCTCGAAGCTTTCACAGGATACCGTGCGGCAGAGCCGATACCGGGCTTTGGCGCAACATCCATACAATATCTCGTGTAAGGAATTGCGACTTTCTTTTCAATCACATTTTCGAGGGCTTTCAATGCCCAGGTTACTTTTCTACCTTTAATGAATTTTGCAATCTCATAGCTTGCTTTATGCGATATTGGTAAGTTTCGTCCAGCTACGCGAACCATTGTCTTAGAATCAAAGCCCTGGAAACTGTATCGCAACGATGTCATTTTGCAACTTTATTTCACAGACAGGAACTTGGAGCCTCTTGTAGCACCAATACCTGGACCTCCATGCTTTACGTCTTTTGCGTTTAAGACGAAATCGCCTAAACGATTACCAACCATCTCTGCATTTATTTGCACAGGAACAAATTCCTTACCATTGTGAACGGCTATCTTGAGACCGAACATTATAGGCAAAATTGGCATTTCTCGGCAATGAGTCTTTATCATTTTTTTATACTTGCCTTCTTTCGCTTTGACGATTTTGGCCAAAAGTTTTTGCTCTTGCTCAGAAAATCCTCGCCTAAATACTCTTCTGACTCTAGAAGGCACTAATTGAGCGAATGCGTTTAAGTCTAGCTGCTTCAATTCCTCTTCAGTTTTGCCCTTATAGGTAAATATTTTTGCCATGAGCGTTACTTACCTCTTCCTGTTTTTCTTGCACCGAGCAAGCCAACTTTTCTACCTGGCGGTATACCCCATTTTCGCGTGGTTGTCGGCCTGCCTTTAGTTCGTCTGTGTGTTCCACCGAATGGATGGTCAACAGCGTTCATAGCTACACCTGCAACACGCGGAAATATTCGTCCACCTTTTGCCCGTAAGGCAATGAACTTCTTGCCTGCTTTAACCCAAGGCTTTTCTGGTCTGCCGCCGCCTGCTATTACACCAATAGTTGCTCGGCATCGTGGGTCAAGTAAAAGTGTTTGTTTTGATGGTAAGCGCACAAGAACTTTTCCTGCTTCCTTGCCTACAATCGTAGCTGCGGAGCCTGAAGTTCGCACAAGTTCAGGCCCATTATAAGGTATTCGTTCTATGCTATTAATAGGGTAGCCTGAAGGTATTTCGCTAATAGGAATTATGTTGCCAATTTCAATTGGCGCGCCTGCTCCAGCGTAAACTACTGCACCAACTTTGATGCCGAGTGGGGCAGGCAAAAGCGCCGTATCGCCATTTTCATACTTAACTATCATTAAAGGAGCAGAATGGCCTGAAGAATTTGCTATTTCGATAACCTCGCCTTTAAGAAGCTCTTTTGCAGGTGCAGGATATTCAATAGTACCTAACCATCGATGAGACTTAGCTCTATACCGAGGTCCACCTTTTCCTCGAGCCTGCATTATTAATCTCTTACCCATTTTAGTTTATGTTAATCCGAGTGCTGTTGTTACGTCGGCAGCTGGTGTTTCAGGCTTTAGTTTAATGTAAGCTTTTTTTTCGCCCGTTCGTGTTATTAGCGTGTTTACAGCCGCAACTTTAACATTAAAGGCCTTCTCGGCAGCCCATTTTATTGCAGCCTTTGTCGCCTTTGAATCAACGATGAAAATAAGTTTATTTTCTGCTTCCATTTGCCTTACTGCTTTTTCTGTTGAGAGAGGATATTTTAATATATCATATGGATTTTTTATTGCCATAGTTTCTCCTTTTCTAATATGTCTAGCGCAGGTTTTGTCCACAACGTAAGCCTTGCTGGTTGTGCTCCTGGTGCAAGCAATGCGGCATTTAGCGATTTCACTGGTACAATATCAATGCCAACAAGATTCGCTGCAGCTTTTTGTAAATTGCAGGGCTTTGAAACTACAATTAAAGGCCCACATCTTACTTTGTAGCGTCTACCTCGCATTTTTCCCTTACCTGCGCGAATCTTTTTTGGCTTTGTTCGCGCTAGTTCTTCCTTTAACCCTAAAGCTTTGAGTAGCCTATAAACTTCTCTTGTTTTTTGTATAGATTCGCACTTATCTTCTAAGACTATTGGTAAAATTTTTATCTCATTAATCTTATGATTTCTTGCAACTAATTCTGGTATAGCAGTTGCAGCAAGGGCACTTCTTATTGCTTTGCGATTTTCCTTTTTGTTTATTTTTTCCTTAAATATGCGCTCAACTTTTGGCGGAAAACTTTTCATTCCTTTAACGGTTTGGCCACCTCTTGCGCCAACCCAACCAAATTGTTCTCCACGCCTCCATCTATATTTTCTAGCAACTCTAGAGATACCCCTGCCATAAGTGCTGCCGAATTTTCGTCTTCGCTTTGGCCAAGCTTTTCCTTGCCTTTTACCAGCAAGCGGGTCAGTACCGTAAGCTTGGTGCTGACTCGACATTACTGCAAGGGCGGCACGCTTAATCAAATCTGCCCTGACAGGCTCATTAAACTGCGCAGGTAATTCTATCTCTGAAATGGCTTTTCCTTCCATAGATAAGATTGGAACTTTTGCCATGTTAACCTTGCTGGCTTCTTAGGCTTATATGTGTAATATCTGGAGCCTGTTCGAAGTGTGCTTTGCGTGGCCTGATAGCATGTGATAGAATGACGAGGCGCTTTTTGGGTCCTGGAATTGAGCCGTCAATCAAAATAAAATTATTTTTGACTAAACCGTAACGAGAAAATCCAGAAATAGGGTTGATATTCAACTCTCTTGTATTAGAAATTTTGATAATTTGCTTGTTATAATCGGTTCGTTTGTGGAAACCCATTTGACCTGGTTGCAAAACCCACCAACCTGTTACAGCAGGGGTGATTGGACCCATTGTTTGTCTGTGTCGTCTGCCAAATTCCGCCTTGTGGCTTGCTAACTTAACACCATATCGCTTAATATCGCCTGCAAACCCTTTACCTTTTGTCACAGCATGAACGTCTACGTATTGGCCCGGTTTAAACACATCTGTAATGAAAATGTCTTTTCCTAAAATGCTTACAGCATAATTAAATTGCTCTTCTGCAGAGATACCTCCAATTGGAATTTCAAAAACTTCTGGCGTTTTCTTACCAAGACCAGTGCTTCTCGGTTGGGTGTGAACTATAACTCTAACTTCGGTAGCATGAGGTAATTTTGTTTTTAATTGCTCTAAAGTCGATTTCTTTTTCTTAGGAAGATTTAGCTTACGTGCTAAATCCTTCCCTAAATTATCTGCCCAAACTTCTCCTATAACTTTTACACCATAAGGAGTTGCTTTGTAAAGTCTAATAGATAATACTTTCAATGGCGGAGTCTCGACAACAGTTACGGCTTTCTTCAATTCTTCGCCTTTAGTTGGAGATTTTGGCCTATTGTCTACTACTATTACAGAAAGCATTCCTGCCTTGTAACCCGCGAATCCTAACAACTTAACTTCTTTCTTCTTTGCAAAATTCTTAACAATAGGATAGATTCGCTTGGCTCGCTTCCGCGGCCACACTCCTAATGATCCTCGTCTCGGTCTTTTTCTTTTGATGTGTCCCATTTCATTTATGTTTGCCGCAATAGCTAACTTCAAATGGATTGCCAAAATACAGGCGTTCCATTTTTGCGGGTCATATGCGACCCATAGCTAATGGAGGCGGCTAGCCTGTGTTTGCCTTTAAAACGAGATTTTTAAACCTTTCACTTTATTTGAAGCCATGCAAAGAGTATCCTTTCCAAACAAACTTGCAGGAGAGCCTGGCATAAGTCTTCTATTTGCAACTTGGCTGAAGCGAAAAGGGCTATTAGGTCTTTTCTTGGAAAAAAAGAAAAATTTCAAAGGCCTCGAATTAATTTGCGCAGATAAAGATTGCCAAGAGCCCAAAGCATTGTCTAATTATAGCTGTGGAGAATGTGGCGCGGGACCATTAAAGCTACAAGCTGATGTCATAATAGAAGGTGGTATCGAAAAAATTGTTCCAAGTACATTGCGAATATGGTGTCCTAGAGGCCACAGTTTATATGGTAAGCGATTCGACGCGAGGTGTGAAAAAGATGGTGCACGGCTAAAATATTTTTTAGTTGGAAATGAAAGAGATGAATTTTTATTATATTCAATATTAGAACTTTCTTTAGGCGAAGCCTATAAGACAACTACATATTATCAAGCATATTTGAGTTGTGGTAGCAACGTAAGAAAAGCATTGAGCTGGCTCGCAGAGGAAGGCTTTCTTGAAAAGAAGGAATTGGGTTTGACGTACAGACGATGGATAAACGAACCTGACGCTTATAAAATTACTATGAAAGGCTGTGAAAAGCATAGCGAGTTCTGCCAAATTCTTGGTGATCCGCTGCGCCAAGAATTTGGTGAAATGGTACATTATAGAAGCTGCGAACTGTCGAAAATTGAAGAAAATTTAGAGCAAAAAATCCAAAGATACAATACACTTATTCGAGAACTAAAAGTTTCAGATTTGCCTCAGGAGACAATAGATAAAATTTGTGCAGAATTTACGCCAGACGACATTTTTTACAAAAAGCTCGATGAGGCAATTAAAAACAAACAATTACCTGAAGAAAAAAGAGAAAAATTCATGGTTTTAAGAAATCAGCAACTTAGCCAAGAGGATAAACTCGAACTAGTTAAGGAATTTAAAATGAAAGCTACAAGTATTAAAAAGATGCTTGCAATCGAGCTTAAGCACGATTTAAAGAAGGGTACGCAAACTATTTTTCCACTTTTAGAAAAATTATATTATAATCCTGGTATCATTACTATTAAACAAATAGGTTGTATTTATTTTTTTCAAATACCTCACCTAACAAAAGATAAGTTCACATTAATTAAACATGTACCGAGTAGCTATCTACCACAAATTTACGAAGCCGATAAGAGATATGTAGATTGGGAACTTGCGAGGGAGTTATGAAGCGGGCAAAGTGGGCATTTTATCTTTCGCCATATGAAGTTGCGCTTGCGGCTACACAAGGCGTGGAAGCTGCCAAAAAGCACATCAAAGACGGAATTGATGCAGTTAGTATCACATATACGTGGAGCGATGAAGAAAAAAGGAGAAGAAGTTGTCAAAAGCTTGAAAAAGTGCTTAAGGAACATTTCAAATATCAGCCGCCTTATGCTGTGGATAGCTATTGCACAGCTTATGCCCAAGGTCTGGAGCATCTAACTTGCAAGTGCGATGGCATTAGCGGTAGACCAAATGCAATTCTTTTGCTTAACGAAAATAAGTTAGCATTACTACAATTTAGAAATAATATTGATGAAATTGCAATTTTGCAAGCGGTCGGCCTTAATCTAATTATGCGTTGTAACAAAAAGAGAATAGCAAAAAAATTTTATAATAAGCCGCCACAAAATGTTGAAATAAGTGGGACTATTTATTTTCTCACAAAGGAGAAAATCTTAGAGCATTTAATCGAATCAAGTGAAGAAGATAAATTTAAGTCGTTTGCTAAAGAGTTAAGGCAAAAGCTTGCACTTGGTTAATACTTCTTTGCCGTGGAGCTAATTTGTTTTCCAAGCCTTTTCGATTACAGATAAAAGACCAGTTAACGTTGTCAAGACTGCTCTGAAGGCGGTTGCATCCTCTGCCCTTACACTTATTTTGAGTTTTGAATTTAATTTCATTACATAGTTTGCTCTAGTTGTCTTAAAAACTGTTTCAGGCTCGAGAGCGGTGTAGCAAGCTTTAAGAAATTCTTTATCGCCTTCAATTATAATTTCAGCAGATAGCATAATTAAAAAAGATTTTATATGCATTAAAGCTTTTCATTATTAGTACCTTATCGAGCCTTAACTTTCTTTACAGTGCCAGTTCTTGTTTTCATTATTATTCTGGCGCTGCAGTAGGGACAAATTATTCTCTTACTTATATCAAGTTCGGTGAGTTCTTTTTGGCAATAAAAACACTTGTATGGCATTTCAAACTATCTCCTGCACTGCTAATGGTTTTTCCAGTCCAGGTTCATAAGCTTTGCCTGCAAACTTGCTGCCGCAACTCTTGCAAAGCCAAATTCCACTAGCGATTCTTTTAAGGGTAAATTTAAAGCATTCTGGGCACTTATGTTTTTGTTTTTGTACTTGTTCTATTTCAAGAACTTTTTTTCTTATTCGTAAGCCATAGCGAGCGCCAAAACGGCCCGCCCTGCCGATTTTTTTTGTATGTGATGGCATTTCTTTCAACCGAGAATCCTAAATTTCTTTATAAGCGTATCGGAAGCGCCGAGGCAGGGATTTGAACCCTGAAGCCCTTGCGGGCATACGCTGTCTTCCTTTGATTAGACTCAAGGCGTACGCATTTTTCCGCTCAGTCACATAGCTTAATTATGCTAGCTGAGGACCGGATTCTGCCACCTCGGCACCTATTTACTTCTTATTTAATGAGCTAAAAGCTTTTTGCTAAAGAGATACTCTATAGTAGCGGCATAGCAGCAAGAAAGGTTTTATAAAGGCAATTTTTTGCCTTGAGATAATGACAGCAAAGCCAAAGTTCAAATTCTTGGAGAAATTAGTAACAGCAGATATTGCTTTTGAAGCATTTGGAAAAAATCTTAACGAAGTTTTCGAAAATTCTGCTTTTGCATTATGCGCAACAATGGTTCAGCCAAAATCAATGGTAGCAAAAATCAAAAAAATAATTAAAATGCAAAACAAAGACATAAACACATTATTGATAGATTTTCTAAATGAGCTAATTTATTACAAGGACGCTGAATCCTTATTATTTCCTAAAGTCAAAGTTAAAATTGTTGAAAAAAATGGTATTTATCTTTTAACAGCGGAAGTTGCGGGTGAAAAAATAGATTTCCAGAAGCATAAAGTACTCGCTGATGTGAAAGCAGCTACTTGGCATCTTTTTGAGCTGCAAAAGAAAGGTAAAGCTTGGCGCGCACAAGTTGTACTAGATATCTAAAGACTTAAAAAATTCTAATTTTCTTTTAATAAGATTACAATGATACGCGTACCAACTACAAGGCCACCACTAAAACGCATATCAGAAGTAATTTGGGAAATATCTCCTGATTATAAAAAAGATGAACCAAAAATGCTTGTCCCAGCACGAATCTTTGCAACTCCAAAGCTTCTTGAAGCAATGGACTTGGCCGTCTTTGAACAAATTAGTAATGTAGCCTGCCTGCCAGGAATTCAAAAGGCTGCGCTTTGTATGCCTGATGCTCATTGGGGCTATGGCTTCCCAATTGGTGGCGTTGCGGCTTTCGATGTCGAAACAGGTGTAATTTCACCAGGGGGTATAGGATACGATATTAATTGTGGTATGCGACTTATAAGAACAGATTTAACTATCAACGATGTGAAACCAAAACTAAAACTACTTGTCGATCATCTTTTCAAAATTATTCCAGCTGGCGTTGGGGCTCATGGTTTTGTCAAACTTACTGCACAACAACATAAGGAAGTTATGCTTGAAGGTGCGCAATGGTGTATTAGAAATGGTTATGGCTGGCCCGAAGATAAAGAGAGGATTGAAGATTATGGTAGAATTGAAGGTGCAGACCCAACTAAAGTCTCTGAAAAGGCAATGAAACGTGGTGCCCCTGAGCTAGGAACGTTAGGAAGTGGGAATCATTATTTAGAAATCCAATTAGTAGAAGCAAAAAATATTTTTGATAAACAGCTGGCAAAAAAGTTTGGGCTTTTTGAAAATCAAGTCGTCATAATGGTGCATTGTGGCAGTAGGGGATTTGGTCATCAGATTTGCACAGATTATGTTAGCATATTTAGGCCTAAAATGGCAGGATGGGGTATTCGTGTAAGGGACGAAGAGCTGGCCTGTGCGCCTTTCAAATCAAAAGAAGCGCAGGATTATTTTGCAGCTATGAATTGTGCCGCAAATTATGGCTTCGCAAATAGGCAATTAATTTTACATAGAATTAGAGAAGGTTTTTCACATATTTTTGGCCAAGATGCTGAGAAACTTGGCCTTCATCTAATTTATGACGTTGCGCATAACATTGCCAAAGTCGAGGAGCATAAAATTGATGGCAAAAAGAAAGAAGTTGTTATGCATAGAAAAGGAGCAACAAGATGTTTTGGTCCGGCAAGAAAAGAACTGCCTAAAATTTATAGAGAAACTGGCCAGCCAGTCATTGTTGGAGGCTCTATGGAAACTGGAAGCTTTCTATGCGTCGGAACTGACGCTGCTGACGAGATTACATTTGGCTCAACGATGCACGGTTCTGGCAGAACTATGTCGAGGGCTGCAGCTAAAAAGCAAGTCTGGGGCGCAGAGCTGCAAAAAGAAATGGAAAAAAGAGGAATCTATGTAAGAAGCGTATCAACAGCAGGGTTGGCAGAAGAAGCAGGTCTAGCGTATAAGAGCATCAACGAAGTTGTCGAAACTATGGATATTGCGGGCGTATCTAAAAAGGTAGTCGCATTCAAACCAATAGGGAATGTAAAAGGCTAATTAGAATTGTTGTAAAGCTTAGATTAAAATAAGCTGCTTCTGAACATCATTATTACATTTCTAAGCTCTTTACATCCTTTATAGGTACAAATTCAGGATGTACTGGGTTGCTACTAATAATGACCTTGCAGTCTTTACAAATTTTTTTTAGTGTATCTTCGAGAAAATTTCTAAGATGGTTATTTGATTTTGCTGCGCAAACTAGAAGGAAATTATAGGGCCCGGTAGTTTCAAAACATTGCAATACTCTTGGCTCATTTGCCACAAGCTTCTTGAAGTGTGCTATCTTATTTTTGTCTATTTGCAGTTCTATTATTAAAGTTTGATAGTTTAGCTTTTCTAGATTAACCAATGCAGAAACGCGAAGAACGTCAGTTCGCATTAGCTTTTCTATTCTGTTTGCAATTGCAACTCGTGATAAATTTGTAGCAGAAGAAAGTTCTGTCAGTGAAATTCTACCATTTTGAGCCAGTTTTGAGATGATCTTAATATCTACTTCGTCCAAAGCGGCACCTTTCTTAATAAAGTTAGATATATTTAAAAAGCAATCGCAAATTTGTAACTATATTGTTTCAAATAGAAATCTTTATATATAATAAACTTACAAAATGTAAGTGAAAGTTGCAAAATGAAAGCCTATCGAGGTCTACAAATTTACGATTTGTCGAATGACAAAGAGTATAAAATGTATTTTGCAGCTTTGAAGCACATACTTCGCAACAAAGCTAAAGTTCCAATTATGGCAAAAGGAATGATGCGCATGATTGACTTTACGAAAAAACTAACAAAGTTAGATATATATCCGCCGTTCGAAACTGCCTGGACAAAACAGGAAAAACTTATGCTCGGCAATTTCTTTAGTGGCCAGTAGCCATGTGCCTCCTTCCGGCCGGCGCGCCGAGGTCGGCCGGAA
>JAWCLD010000005.1:0-25917 GCA_038851215.1 Candidatus Nanoarchaeia archaeon
TGAAAATTGCAGAAAAAAGAATTAATGAAGTTTTGAGCCAGAAAAAACAAAAGAAAATAACAGAAATTCTGAATAAATGAAATAATCTTTCTGCCGAAGGCAGATAATCTGTCCGTAGGACTCGGCGGCACTCCCTCATTAAAGATAAGAAAAAATTTCGTTAAAATTTTGTTAGACGAAGCGAAGTTTCGTAGTTTTTCTTTTTGTGAATTTTAACGAAAGCAACAACAGGAAAATTTTCGGCGGCAACCTCGTCAAGAGGCGGACTCGCAATTGAGCATAACATATCTTAAACGCAATTTTTATCGAATAAATTGAATAGGAATTAAAAAATATAATAAAAAATCAAAAAATTTAATCTCTTTTTCCTTTAATAATTTCTATTAAATCTTCTTTTTGCTTTTTTGGCGTAACATTCTTTGCAGTAAACTGGCCTACCTTCAACAGGCTTAAATGGTACTTTACAAGGTTGGCCACAGTCTGAACATACTGCATCGAACATTTGGCGTTCAGATTCTTCCATTTTTCAAACTCCTTTATTTTAAGCAAACTTGAATTCTTCAAGAATTCACGTTGCTATTTTATTAGTAAAAAAGAAGTTTTTAAACCTTTCTAAGAAGAAATTTTAATTAAATAATTTATCAAAGTGTAAACATCAACATCAGTTTATTAGGATTAAAAAATATAAGCTTTAATTAAAAATTTTAATCTATTTGGCGAAAAAATAAACATCTTTACCATCTTGTCTTTTATCTAAAAGATTAATAGAAAATAGCTTATTCAACTTCAAAGCTGCATTTGATCGGGATATATTTAATGCCGCAGCAACATCGCTAGCTTTAACTTCCGTATTTTGTTTAACATAATCTAAAACACTTTGCTCTTTGCTACTTAATTTGATTTTTAAAGGCGCAACGGGTGCTTTTTTTTGCGTTTGTCTGGCAATTGATTCTAATTTAGCAATTCGAAGATTTAATTCTTCTAATTTTGAATTAATTTCGTTAAGAAGGTCCATAACCGCAGCTAAAAGCCTTTCATTCACGATTTTTGCTTGCGTAAGTGGGTGCTCTTGTAAACGTTTTAATTCTGCACGCCACTCACGCAAAACTTCATGTTCTGGTTTCTGTCTTGGCCTTTTTCTTTTAACTTGTTTAACAACAGTTTGTGCCTTTTTTTTAACCTCCGGTCTGGATTTTTGCGGCTCTGTACGCTGTTTTTTTATTAATTTTTTAAAAGTATCGAATAAACCCATTTTGAATTTGTTTAAACGTGTTTAACATTTTTGTTTAACATTGTTTAACTGTTTAACAAAATTAAACATTTAATATTTATATATTTTTTGTTTTTTAGCGTAGATAAGTCTACTAATAAAAGGGAAATGCAAGAATATCAAAAAGCGCTTTGGTAAAAATTGAAGATTAATTACGATATGATAAAATATAAAAGTGAGAGTTTTGCGCAAATTGAAAAATCATAACAATTGAAAATAAACAAATGCAAGAATATGGATATCTATATTGCATATAATAAAAAGTGAGGGGTTTAGAAAAATTTATATTCTCTAAAATATAATTAAAAGCGGTGAGAAAAATGTTGGCATTTGTCCTTTTAGGAGTTCAGCCAAACAGCGAAGAAAAAATATACGAAAAATTAAAAAAAATGAAAGAAGTGAGACAAGTAAACTTAACATTCGGTTCATGGGACATTGTAGCTCAAGTTGAAGTAGCAAATACGCAAGCATTAAATGAATTTATGCTTGAAAAAATAAGGAAATTACCTGAAGTAAGCCTTACCGCCACAATGATTGTTGCAAAGTGAGTTGCAAAAATTAGGCACTACCACTATAACAATTATCATGTCTTTTTTGAGAATTAAAATCGTACCCTGTAGCCACGATTCAAAGAAAAAATATACCTACGTTTACGAAGTTGAAAATTATAGAGATAAGAAAAAAGTAAAACAAAAAACGCTTAGGTTTTTGGGTAAGGTGTTATTTTTAAAAAAAGAATTAAACAGCGATATACCTTTCGCTATTGAAAAATTTTCGACTAAAAATCAAGTCATAGCATATTTGCTTGCTAAAACCCTTGCAAACTACGGATTTAAAAGCAACGCAACTAAAACCACGTTCTGCAAAAAAGACATCACTATAAATTTAAATAATAAAACGGTAAAACAAAAAAATACAAAAATATACTTGGCAATAAATGATGGCTTTTTAGGAGATTTTACTCTTAAAAAAGTATTTAGAGCAACAGATTATAAAGAACTAACAAGATGGTTGGTGCAATCAGGCCTAATTCCAAAACCAAAAAAATTTGATCAAACAGATAAAAATTTCGAAATAATATCAGCAATAATTTCTAAATTTGGGGAAAAAGAAGCTGTCAAGGAAATGAGTTTTGATGAATTTATTAAAAAAATAGGCTACTAACAATGCAAACTATCTTTTATCCTTTTTTTGCTTCTTCGGTTGCAGGTACGAATCGAGGCAATTGTATAGGTACCGGCAAACGTAGTTGATTTGCTAAAGCAACACTTTGCAAAAGACTAACTTCTAAAGCTCTGTTGTTTATACCTAGCATAATCTTTTCAGGTAAGCTCTTTTTTGTTTTCCAGGTATTTTCAATTTCGTCTAACTCTTTTTTATCACCTGAATAGTAGATTTTACCTTCTATTTCAATTTTACTTTCACTTTCACCATAAGAACTTTCGAACACAAACGTAAAAACTGCGCCTTGCTTTTTTTCACCTATGATAGATAGATCTTGTTTTGTAACATCCAATATTCTTAAATTATTAGAAATGGTTGTTTTTTTGGGCACGCCTTTGTTTTGGGCTACAACACGTATTATTTGATCACCAATTATAAGTCCCATAGTTTAAAACTAAAAACAAACTATTTAATATTTATGGTGTGTTGATTTTGACATTTTTAATTAGCGGGCCCGGGAGGATTTGAACCCCCGTACCAAGCTCCGCAAGCTTGTATCCTATCCAAGCTAGATGACGGGCCCTAGTAAAGCTTAAATTCTCAATTTAAAAAATCTTGCTAGCCCCATCGTCTAGCGGTCAAGGATGGCGGGCTCTGGCCCCGCAGACCTCGGTTCGAATCCGAGTGGGGCTATAACATGTCATTAAAATCGTGCGTGGAAGAATTAACTGTTTTTGGAAGTATCACTTTTTATATAGTTATAACTTTAGTCTTTATCTTAATTCAGAAATACGGCGTAGCTCTACAATTATTAGTTTCGTTATTTTTTCTTTACATCATAGTTATACCTCTTAGAGCTGTGCTATTTAAACCGCGCCCAATCAAAATGCAATGGAATAATTTTTGGGAAAAATTTCAAGCAAATTCCTTGATTTCGATTCATACCGCAAGAAGCACAATTTTAGCATTTATTCTAATCTCATATTTTAATAAGCTCTCATTAAGCATACTATTAGGTTTGTTGATTATTTTAGTTGGATTTTCAAGATATTATTTAGGCAAACATAAAATAGAAGACATTATTTTAGGATTTTTATTAGGCTTATTTATAACTATCCTTTCTTTTCAAATAATTTAAAATATTAATATGCAATGAGCGTGAGGTATATTTCCAATTTTTAAAATTTTGTCTTTATCAATTATTTTTAATTTTAATCCTAAATTTACGGCTAAATCTCCTATCAAATTAATAGCCAGAAAAGTTTTTTCTTGGATTACTTTAGTTAACCATTCTTCGCTGGCTTTAGTTTCGCCATAAAATCTAGGATTAACCCAAAAGTCTAAACCGTTAAATTTTAACTTTTTGTTCAGCAACTCTTCGTCTGCTACAGCCAAAATTTCCCCGTGTTTACTTTTGTGAATTTTATAAACTAACATAAAAAAAAGAATTACTTAAGCCACTTTTCAACCATGTCTCCAACAATAGGTAGTTTGTATTTTTCGCCTTTGTATGCTTTATACATAAGTACAACCCAAAGAACTAGGGCCACTATGCTAAGCAATGCAGAAAAGGCGACACCCGCAAATGGCACCAACCCAAAAATTATTGAAAGTATCGCTAAACTTAGAAAAGTAACTATGGATTGGGCTGCGTGGAACCGCACAAACGCGTTTTTCTTTTCTGCTAATAAAAACACTAATCCACTGATCACTCCCAATAAATAACTTAGTGCAGCTGCTACATTTTCATCTAATCCAAATGTTGCTTTGGCCATACTACTTAAATAGAAATGTCGATTTAAAAAGGTATCCTTTATTTCAAAGTTCTGACCGACTCTTTCGCACCGCAAGCTTCGCAAACTAAAAAAGTGGCGATCTGGGTCTTTTCTAAATGCGTATCTGGTTTGTTGCATTGTTTGCAAAGAACGAATTCTTTTACGTATTTGTTGATTTTCATCGCCAATTGTTCTTGTTTAAATTTTCCAACAAAGTGCGCTTCTGAATTTTTAAAAATTCCAGTTGTAGCAAGTTCTCTAAGTAAAAATTTGAAAAGGTGATCGATATCGCGACGAATTGCTTTAGCTATTATTTCTAAATTATAAATTACGGTTTTATTACCAGAAATAGTGCTTTTAATTTCTGGGACTTCTAATCGTACACTTTCTTCGCTTTTTTTATCTTGGGTTAATTTTTCATATGCGATATTCAGCATCTCTTCGTAACTTGGAAGTGCCATTTAAAACACCGCTTTTAAAACGATAAATAAGACAATTAGCGCGGTTACGAAAATAATAATCGTTTCTGGTTTTATTTGAAATTTTGCGCTTACTTCCTCTGAATATCTAACTAAACCCGCTTCTGATGTTGGCAATCTTATTCGATCTTGTGCCATATTTTAAGAGTAATCTGGCAAGTTTAAAAAGTTAATGGAAGAGACAGGACCATAAGCTGCCTTCTGTGCGGCTTCATAAAAGAAAAGCCGTGCAAGCATTCTACTAAGCGTCACATTAGTGACTTGCACCCCGCTTGATCGACATTTTCACCAAAATCATGCAAACGTCAGTTACAATCATTCTATTATGCATGATTTGTAAATTTCTGTGTCGATCGGTCCCTTCCGAGACCTTTAAGCGTATGGGTGGGCAGACTTTCCTCGGTGTGGACCGAAGCTTGCTAGTCCTGTCTCTTATTTAAAATATCAATGGAACTTTATAAAATTAATTAAAAATGCAAACTATGCATAGCAAGCCTATTAGAGGTTGGAGCAATTAGTAACTGCGAGCTGAAAGCCTCGTTACCTTGGCTCGTACACTCCAGTCCTATCAACGCTCTCATCTAGAGCCGCTCCATGAAGGTCTCTTTTTGAGATGGGCTTCGCTCTTAGATGCTTTCAGAGCTTATCCCTTCGCGCGTAGCTGCTGGGCCTACCTTATCAGATAGCCCATACACCAGAGGCGCGGGTGATTTGTTCCTTTCGTACTTAAATCGCCTTTCTCTCAGACCTTCTGCACCTCCAGCAGATTGTACACCAACTGTCTCACGACGTTGTGAACCCAGCTCATGATGCCTTTTAACCAGTGAACTCCTGTACCCTTGGCTGCTTGTACACAGCCAGGATAGGCAAAGCCGACAGCGAAGAAGCAAGCGCCGAGGTCGATGTGTACTCTAACTCGGCACGACTCAGTTATCCCCGAGGTACCTTTTCTATCAGATAGGGCTCTCAGCAGAAGAGCACCTATGTTCGCTAGGCCCCGCTTACGCGTCTCGAATCCTCGCTGGTTAGATTCGAGTCAGGCCGACTTTTACCCTTGCGCTCTACCCGGGGTTTCCAAGCCCGGTGAGTCGACCATTAGGTCCTTCCGATGCATTTTCGGAAGGTTGCCGCCCCAGCAAAACTGCCCATCTGAAGGTGTCCCCTCACGGGTAAGCGATCTGAGAAAAAAAGGCTGGTGTTACACTTTCCCCTCACCTTTGTCCGAAAACAAAGGCTCTGTAACGGGTCCCAGCTACTCTATGCAATTTTGCCCAAACCGCAGCAACAGACTGCAGTAAAGGTCTACGGGGTCTTCATTTCCCGCTGGAGGTCTCTGGCCTGTTCACCAGAGGAGAATCTTCGTCGGGTCCGTCCCAGGGACAGTGGGGATCTCGTTAGCCCTTCATGCACGTCGCCAATTAAGCGACAAGGCATTTCGCTACCTTAAGAAGGTCAGAGTTACCTCCGCCGTTTACAGGCCCTTGCCTCCGTTGAACCGGAGATTCAGGCGTCTGTACTGGGCAGGAATCGCCAAGCATACGAAGCCGTTTAGACTTTGCGCTTAGCTACGTTTTTGTTAAACAGTCGGATCCCCCGAGTTATTGCACCCTGCAACTCCACCACAATTGCTCGTAGCAGTGCTGCAGGGACCGCTTCTACCGAAGATACGCGGCCAATTTGCCGAGTTCCCTTGGGGCGGGTAAACCCGTCACAGCTCGGCTTACTCTGCCAGGGTCACCTGTATCGGTTCTGAGTACGGTCGCTGAGCAGCTTCCGTCTGTCTTTTCACGGGCTCAAAGAATCAGCCGAATGCCATTTCTGGCACTATTCGCAATTTAACCCGGCTCTCTTCATTACGAAACTCCTCGGGCTTCGTTGCTTAACGCCCACGACGGTGGGCGTCGGCCTATCTCTAAGCGTCAACAGAAGGCTTGCGTTGCCGCGAGCGGCTCAGCGGTTTCCTAATATTAAAGGAATTCCCTTTCGTGCTACACAGTTAAGCGCAGCACTTAGGACCGACTAACTCTCGGTTGACGAGCAGTGCCGAGAAAACCTGGCCCTTCCGCCGATGCGGTTTCTCACCGCACTAAGCTTCTACTTCTACCGGCATTCACATCTGCATCCGGTCCACACAGCCTCTCGGCCGTGCTTCTGCCCAGATGTAGCGCCCACATACTTCTCACCTAAGGTGGAGAGCAGTATCGGCGACTAGCTTAGCCCAGTCCATTTGCAGCCCCCTTCCTCTCAACTGGTCCGCTGTTACGCGTTGCTTAGGCGATGGCTGCTTCTAAGCCTACGCCCCAGCTGTCTAGGAGGAAAGAAGCCTTCTTTGCACTTAGCTAGTTCTTTTGGGCCTTAACTGCTCGCTGGGTTGTTCCCCTTTCGCCTGCATAGCTTAACCATGCCTACTTACTCCCGGCTTCTTCGCTTCGCAAAGATTCTGAGTTAGACAGAAGAACGAACCCGAAGGCCCTGCTTCTTCAATCTGTACTTTACCCTTTGCGACAGCTCTACCGAGGCTAAACTTTGGCTTATTTCTGTGGGAACCAGCTAGCGCCTGACTCGATGAGCATATCACTCCTAAACCAGGCTCAGAAAAACACGTGTGCGTAGAACTTCTTCTGGCTTCCACCCCGTTTTACCGGGGCTTCACCATGGCCTGGCTTAGCTCGTCAGGCTTCAGGTCTTACCCCTGTGACTCCTCCCGATCACAGGAAGCTCCTCGCTCAACGCTGCGAGCTTTTTGCTTTCGCTTCGCCTCCTCCTTGACGGATTAGGCTCGCCACAAGAGTAAACTCGCCGGCCCGTTTTTCAAAACGGATGGCGCAACCCCTAGGGGCCGCGCCGTACTATAGCCTCTTGGTTTCAGGCTCTTTTCACTCCCTACTACGGGAGCTTTTCACCGTTCCCTCACGGTACTAAGTTCGCTATCGGTCTTGAGAGATATTTAGGGTTGGATGTTGCTGACACCCATCTTCACTCGGGAGTCTCGACCCGAGCTACTCTTTGCTGTTCCAACCATCTTCGAATAAACTACGGGGCTGTCACCCTCTGCGGCGTCCCATTCCAGGGAACTTTGCCCATCCGAAAATGGCTGTTGAACAGCCCACATCTCGTTTCTGTTACCAGAAAAGATTCGGTTTGCCCTACGCCGTTTTCGATCGCCTCTACTAACGGCATCCCATTTGGTTTCTTTTCCTCCGCCTACTAAGATGTTTCAATTCGGCGGGTTCCCGATCCTTGCGGACCTCTCCACGAATGGAGAAGGAAGTCCCATTAGGTAATCTCGAGTTCAAAGCCTGCATGCGGCTACCTCGAGCTTATCGCAGCTTGCTACGACCTTCTTCGGTTTCTCAAACCAAGTCATCCTCCAAGAGGCGTATTTTCCTCTTTAGAACAGGCGCTTATGCACAGCTCTCATGAATATCTCATTTGAACATGAGAACTGCTCAGTCCCCATCATTCGATTGGGAACCTCAATACAGTTTGGTAACAATTGCATATTTCAGCAATGTGCTACCATTTAGATTTTGTTAAAAGCGGGGCTAAACTTAAAAACCCTTGATCCACAGCCTGTTTTGGGCTGGTAGATCAACGGTAGATCGCCCGCTTTGCAAGCGGGAGGCTTGGGGTTCAAATCCCCACCAGTCCACTTGCATTTTTTTCTATTATTAGATCAATAAGAGATGAGCAGTTTAGGAGGTGATCCATCCGCAGGTTCCCCTACGGATACCTTGTGTCGACTTACCCCGCCTCGCCGAGCCTAGGTTCAATCTATTCGGCATAGACTTCACCTAGACCCGACTCGGTTGAGTTGACGGGCAGTGAGTGCAAAGAGCAGGGACGTATTCACCGTGCTATGCTAAAACACGGTTACTAGGGATTTCGCCTTCACGAGGGTGAGTTGCAACCCTCGATCCGAACATGGTTGAGTTTAAGGGATTGGCTTCTCCTTTCGGAGTTGCAGCCCGTTCTCTCAACCAATGCATGCCGCGTGCAGCCCAGCAGATTCGGGGCATACAGACCTATCGTTGCCTGCGCCTTCCTCTCCCTTACGGGAGCAGTCCCTCTATTGTGCCGTTTTTCTTGGAAGAAAAACGTAGCAATTAGAGGTACAGGTCTCGCTCGTTCTCTGACTTAACAGAACATCTCACGACACGAGCTGACGACGGCCATGCACCACCTCTCTGCGTGTCGAGTACCCCATTCAGGAGGACCTTCATCCTGCAGTCGCTGCTGGTAAGGTTCCGGGCGTTGAATCCAATTGAGCCGCAGCATTCACCCCTTGTGGTGCTCTCCCGCCTATTCCTTTAAGTTTCAGTCTTGCGGCCGTACTCCCCAGGTGGCCCGTTTAACGCCTTCGCTACGACACTAGCACATCTTAATGATGCGCTAGCATCTAACGGGCAGCGTTTACGGCTGGGACTACAGGGGTATTTAGTTGCGAAGCAACCTTAATCTGTGAAGCTTGCTTCACAATATCTAATCCCTTTTGCTCCCCCAGCTTTCATCCCTCACCGTCAGACGCGTTCTAGCAGAGTGCCTTCGCCATCGGTGGTCCACCTGAGATTAAAACATTTTACCGCTCCCTCAGGCATACCCTCTGCTTCTCCCGCTCTCTAGCTCGCCAGTATTTCCTGCGCGCCTGACCCTTAAGAGGCCAGATTTCACAGGAAACTTAACGAACCGGCTACGGATGCTTTAGACCCAATAAACGCGGATACCACTTGTGGCGCCGGGATTACCGCGGCGGCTGGCACCGGTCTTGCCCACTCACTTATTCGCCGTCCTTTTAACAGACGACAAAAGCCAACTCAAAGAGTTGGCACGTGGGGTCCCCTCGTCACGCTTGCGCGCATTGCGAAGGTTTCGCGACTGCTGCACCCCGTAGGGCTGGCACCCTTTTCTCAGTGTGCCTCTGGGGGCTCCCTCTCTCAAGGCCCCTACGGATCGTAGGTTTGGTGGTCTTGTAAAAGCGTCAGCTTTACAATCAGCAAAGCTTGATTTTGCGCTACATTACACCACCAACAGCCTAATCCGCCGCCGAGCCATCCTAAGGCCCAAAAAGGATTTCGGGAACAGGCTTTTCCAAGTTCTGTTCCCTATGTGGAATTAGCCTCACTTTCGCGAGGTTGTTCCCCTCCTTAGGTTAGGTTCTCGACGTGTTACTCAGCCTTACGCTTCCCCTTTCGGAGACAACTTGCATGTCTAAATCGGACCCCACTAGCAGTATCCTCCCGCAGGATCAACGGGAATTATTGGCCTAGCAAAACATCATTGTCCGGAATAGTCGGTTCTCACTATTTGCATGCCATTAACTGCTCATCTCCATCGTTCCAATTCGAGCATGAAATGGAACTCACAAATTTTTGCACCTTGATACGGATTAACGCCCTCGTACCAAGGCCGCTCAGCATAGGCTCGAACTTTATCTTAGTTCAAACATATGCGAGAGCAAACTCTCTGAGCATTTACAGGCTAAATGCCCATCACTGTTTATGACGGGCTCATCCAAAAGTCGCCCATCGAGCTTAAGTGCTCATAATTAAAAACCAAAAAAATTTCATTTATAAGGATTTCGCTAGCTTTACTCCCTACCCATTTGAAAACTTATAATTCCAAAGCAAGAACAGGAAACCTATCCACAAAGCTACAAAGACTATATTTACTGATTCTGCTGGAAATGCCCAATTTAATACAATCTGTATGCCTGAGTAAATTATGTAAAGCAAAATTATCACAAGGAAAAAAAGTGGGAATCTTTTCCATTTTGGAACTTTTTGCCCTCTAGACAAATAAGTTGTAACCGTTTTGCCGGTCGCTCCAAACAGAAAAGGTTCAAAATACCAAAATATGACAAATAATAAAGAAATAACAATCATTCCCTTCACATATTGCTTGAAATATTTTGTCATTACAATAAGAACTGCTATGAAAATTATCCAAATGAAGATAAAGACATCCCTTTTCAGCTTCTTGACTTCTTTAACAGCTATTTCTTTTGGAGTTACGGCTTTAGCCTTTGGCATGCATCAACTTACACTATTGAGTTTTTAATATTTACTAAATGCGGGGAGAAGGATTCGAACCTTCGAAGACACTAAGTCAGCAGCTTTCTCGTTCTTAACTTGAGGCTGCCCCCTTTGACCACTTGGGTATCCCCGCATCTAAATTAGCAACTTAATATGCCGTCTAAAACAGATCTAAAATTTTGATTTATAAACTATACTGATAGCCTTTAGCTTTGTAAAACTTTAAGATTGTCCTATTATTCCAAGGCGCTTCATCTTTCTCAATCTTTTTCTTTCTTTGAGCTTTTTGCGATACCATTTCCAGCGACCTCGATAGCCGCTTTTGTTTTTCTTTTTCCACTTTCGAGATGAGCGCTTCATAGTAAAGAGTTGAAAATATTACTTTAAAAGTCTTGTTACATAACTTCAACTTCTTCTATTCCTAATAAGCTCAAAGCCTTTTGCAAAGTATGCCGTATCGCATCCACAAGATACAAACGAGCGTTTCGGAGCTCTTTGTTCGCCTTCATAACAGGTGCCTTTTCGTAGAACGTATTGAAAAGGTCTGCAAGTTCTCTTGCATAGATTGCAATTAAATGTGGCTGGTAGCTTTGGCCCGCCTTCTCAACAATCAAAGGAAACTTTGCGATATGTTTTATAAGAGCTATTTCTTCTGGCAATTTCAACAGTTTTGCTTTTATCTTACCTTTTGCTTTGACTTTTTCCAAAATCTTTTTTGCCCTTACCAAAGCGTATTGTATATAGGGTCCTGTATCGCCTTCGAGAGCAATTGATTGTTTAGGGTCAAAAGTCATTGTTGTTTTAGGATCGAACTTTAGTAAATAATACTTAAGAGCAGCAAGACTAATTTTCCTCGACAACTCTGCCATCTTTTTATCAGTAAATTCATGGTTATGGCGAGTTTCAATCTCGATTTTGACAATGTTTTGCAATTCTTGCATTAGATCGTCGGCATCAACTACAG
This sequence comes from Candidatus Nanoarchaeia archaeon, assembly GCA_038851215.1. Taxonomy (GTDB): domain Archaea; phylum Nanobdellota; class Nanobdellia; order UBA10117; family UBA10117; genus JAWCLD01. The sequence continues at coordinate 11,685 of JAWCLD010000005.1, forward strand.
TTCCCTCACGAGACTTCATCTTGCCGCTTGGCAAATTTACCATACCATAACTTAAATGATAATATTGGCCAGCTTTTATGTTTAACAATTTTAAGATTGCAAATAGTTGTTGGAAATGCAGATTTTGCTCGTCTCCAACTACATATAGTGATATTTCGGGTTTAAATTCATCATACTTCATTTTTGCAAGCATAATGTCTTGTGTGATATAGACGGAAGTGCCATCAGCACGAAGAACGACTTTATCCGGCAAGCCAAATTTCCCTAACTCTGCAATTATATTGCCTTCTTTATCTTTCTTGAAGAACTTCTTCTTGTAAAATTGTAAAATCAAGTCTTTTGCTTTTTTATAATGTTCCGATTCGAAATACTCTTTATCAAATTTAATACCGAAGTTCTTGTAAGTTTCCTTGAAGCCGTCCAGTACCCATTGGTTAAGTTTTGACCAGAGCTCTAATGTCTTTCTATCGCCAGATTCCCACTTCCGCAACATTTCTTGCGCTTCGTCATTCAGCTTTAAATCCTCGCCAGCCTTTTTATTAAACAAAACATAAAAGTCGCCGACGAAATGGTCACCTTTTACGTTTTCAGATTTAGGGGTTTTGCCGCTTCCCCATTTCTGATAAGCAAGCATCGATTTGCAGATATGAATACCTCTGTCATTATATAGGCAAGCTCTTATAACCTTAAAGCCATTTGCTTCCAAAATCCTAGAAATAGATTCGCCAAGGGCAGCGTTTCGTAAATGACCTAACGACAGGGGTTTGTTAGTATTTGGCGAAATAAATTCGACGATTACCTTGCCTCGCTTCGCTTTAGAAAAGCCATAATCAAGTTTAATGGCTTCTTTCAAAACATTGTCTGCTAAGACCTCCATGTCAATAAAAAAATTTAGATAAGGCCCTACAACTTCCACCTTTTTAATGAGCTTTAGCTTTGGCAGCTTTGACTTAATATCACTTGCAATAATTTTAGGGTCTTTCTTTAATTTAGTTGCTAGTTTAAAGCAAGGAAATGCAAAATCTCCGAGCTCAGGCGCTTTTGGAGTTTCTATTAAAGAAGATATATCGTGAGGAGGTAGTTTAGTTGCTACTGCTATTGCTTTTATAATCTCTTTTTTTACATCTTTGAGCATTTTAGTAGGAACTCCTTAAGTGCATTATATGTTGGCACGATAGTATTTAAGTCTAAATATTCGCCAAGAGCATGATAATTTTTGCCAAATGGACCAAAAACTACTGCAGGTATACCTTTAACAGAAAAAAATTTTGCATCTGTAGCTCCATGCATCTTTAGCAAAAGGCAATTTTGGCCAGTCTGCTTCCTGACGCAGTTTTGTAACAGTTTAATGTACTTGTTGTTTTTATCATTATCGAGCATTGGGCTATATTCGACAATTTCGAATTCCGCATCTAGGTCTTTAATACTATCAAGGAACTTATCTTTGTCAAAGTTTTCTATCCATCTTATATCAACAATAGCTTCTGCATAATCAGGAATTTTATTTGGCGTTTCGCCACCGGAAATAACACTAAGGTTTATTGTCGAATTCCAAGTATTAGGCGTAATTTCGCAGAATTTTTCTCTTATTCTTTCATAGACAAGAATTAGTTTGTCAATCGCATTATCGCCAAGCCATGGCATTGAGCTATGCGCTGCTTTGCCTTTTGCCTTGATTTTTAGCCATAGTACTCCTTTATGTTTTATAGTTATGTTAAGTTGCCCTGGTTTCTCAGACTGATTTGGCTCAGGCACTATTACAAACTTACTTTTGTACCTCTTGACAAGTTCGCCGGTACCATTGTGCCCGCCAATTTCCTCATCCGTCGTTATCATTAAGCCAAAAGGAGGTTTTTCCTGTTCTTTCGCCAGCTCTTTAAATAAAGCAAGCATAATTGCGACTCCGCCTTTCATATCGGCAGCTCCGCGCCCGAACAACTTGTTGCCTTTAATCGTTGGCTTAAATTGCTCGTTAGGCGCCTCGACAACATCTAAGTGTCCCACAAGAAAAAATTTAGGTTTTATATTTTTATAATATGCAACGAGAGAGGGCTTGTTTTTGAATCTGAATCTTTTAATAACTGAAAACTTTTTCAAATAACTCGCTACAAAGTCGAGGCAATTCTTAAGTTCTTGAGGATTATCTTTGGTGGATTTAAATCTAATTAGTTGTTGCGCTAATTCTATTATTTCTTTCTTAATGTCAGCCATCTAGCACCCAATTTACAATATTTATTACAGCTGAAGCCAGATAAATTTTGTTTCCTAGCGAAACTTTAGTACCTTTCCGAAGGGCAAATTGCATCTCCTTTTTAGGCAAACCGACATGGTCTCCCAAAACAAAAGTAACATCACTATCGAATTCTATCTTAGAAATATGCGTTCCTGTTGCATCTAGTACAAAGATATTTTTAGTTTCTTTAATAATTTCTTGGAAGCTTTTCTTGGAAACAAAAACGCCTTCTTGCACAAAAATCCAATTTTTGTCTCTTACAATTTTAAGTGCTTTCTTTATGACTGTGCCTATTGCGCGTTCTGATGGCTCAATCCCAATAAGTTTTGCTCCGTCGAATTTTATTGCAACTGGTGGCCTTGGCCCGCTATTCAGAACAACATAGAATTGTGTATCTTTCCGCACTGTTTTGGACAGCCAAAGGGCTGCTATGACGCATCTGCATACTAAGTCGAGTCTTCCAGCTTCGTATAATTTATTAAGATTAAAATTGGGATTTGTTGTACCGTATGAATATAAGATAAATGTTTTTTTCATAGTTTTCCTAACGCAGACATGACTCTAGCTGTATTAAAATTTCTCTCCTTGCAAAGGAAATTTCTTATGGCTTCGACGTTTGGTTTTTTCCATTTAAGCTCGTAGTTCTTAGTTATCGGCATATTTGTTATAAAATTAAAAACTTCTTTCCAGTCATAAGGTAGGGCAAATTTGTTAAAAATTTGTTCGACTTTTTTGCCTTTGACAATTGCTATTGCACTTTTTGGTCCGATTTTTGGTACTTTTGGGTTAAAATCGGTGCCAACTAACATACAAAGTGCAACTAATTGCGTTTGATTAATTTTATATTTTTTAAGTGTGTCTTTCAAAATAAGCAGTTCTGGCTGTATTTTAACTTTGCTTCCTTTTGGTAATTTTCGGTATTTTGCTATGGTAAGATTTCGAACAAGTCGAGGTGCGCCAAACATCAAACTGTCATAGTCTTGCGATGCAACTGCCCAAACGTCACCTTTTTTGCACATAAAGGCGCATTGCGCTTCTCCTTCAGAAGGGGCTTGAATTACTGGACAACCCAAATATCTAAGTAGCTCTTTGGACTCTTCGATAATCTTAAAGGTTAATAATTTCGTTTCTTTCGGTGTTTCTTCGCCAACACCATCAAAGACAAACGCTAGCTTAATGCCTTCCGCCATCAGATGCGTAACTCTAAAGAATAAGCCAAGTAAGTGTGTTGTTAATCTGCCTTTGCTATCAGTAAATGTTGGCATAGTTGCCAGAAATTGGTGCAAAACAAGATGCGTATCTACTGCTAGCTTTTTGCTCTTTAGCGAGCTAAGCGATATCTCTTTTTTAACAACAAGAGGGGCTAGATTAACACCCATTACTTTGAAACAAATTTATTCCCTTTAATATAAAATCTCAGTTTCCTCTTCAAGTCATGACGCACACCTATTCTATGCGACTTTGCAATATGAAAGTTTTGCCTTGAGCCTTCTGTAACAAAGATTTTTCCAGGCTTTGTCACATCAACACTTTGCAAGCTTCTATTGACTGCAAAGCATTGTGAAAGCTTTCCTGGACCAGAACAAAGTTCTTTTTCATGTCTGACTTTTGGATTTCGTTTTTGTCTATTTTTAAACATCAAAGCTTTGCCCTCTAGAGGCTCAAGTGCTCTTATCAGCACGGCTGCAGGCTCGTTCTTTCTACCAGTAACAATGTTAAACATCCAATTATTGTGCACCATATAAACGAAAACCTTGCCTGGCCCTGCCCACATACCTTCATTAAGCCTTGTCTTCTTTCCACCATAAGCACGAGAGGCGGGGTCATCCGCGCCATAGTACGCTTCGGTCTCGACAATCCTGCCAGCCAGAATTTTATCTCCAATCTTGCGACAAAGAATTTTTCCGAGAAGCTCTTTTGCTACCAGAGCAGCGTCGCGTGCATAAAATTGCCGAGGAAGAATGCGACATTTCATTAGTAAATTAAGCTTTAAATAACAAAATAAAAAGCTATTCGAGCAAAAACTTGCTAAAGCAAATATATATAAAGTTTGATAGCTTTCCTCGTTGCACGCTTTCTGTATTAATAATGCTACGCAACACATATAGATAACGTTTATAGCTTACATCTTTGTTTGTGGCTATATATTTCCCATAGTTATCTCTGGCCATATTTCCGTAGTGATAGTAAAGTCGAATTGGGTTAAAGTCTTAGTCGCAAATGTTTTGAATCCAGCAGGCTTTCTGCCACAGTACCAATAAAGACTTTCATTTAAGCCCTCTTAATAGTTCCTTTACTTTAGTCTTAAACTGCTCTTTATATTTAGGATGAATTCGCCCCCCTGCGGCAGGTTTATGGCCTCCGCCAGAGCCGCCAAAGAATTCTGTTGAAACTTTAGCTAGCCAACTACAATCAATTTTTTCTAAGCTCTGCCTAAAATTTATTTTTAAAACACTAGGACTTTCTTGATTCATTATGATAAAGAGCAAATCTGGATATTTTTTAGCTAATGTTGTTGATAAGGCAGATGAAATTTTGTGTTTTAGGTCAACATCGTAAATTACAAGCTTAAGTTTTCTATCATAACTTGCTAGCTTTTCCCAATTGTCTACAAAATAATTAAGCTCTTCCATTCGTGCCTTGTCTGCTTCAAGTAAATCTTCCGCTTCAGGGATCCTTGTTTCAAGGATATCAGAGGGTCGCTCGGCTTCTAACAGCACTTTTAAGGCTAACTCATTTCCATTTTTCAACTCTTGGCCTGCAGTTATGATAGAAGCAAGTTGGCCAATTTTATCTTCGTAAGTATAAGTTTTCTTTCCTAATTCAGGATATTTGGCAAAAACTTTGTCAATAAAAGTTTTCCAATACTCTGCGCTGATATCATGTACCATACCAACTGCGGCAATCCAATCCAAGTCGTCAATTTTTGCAATTCTTGAACAAATGTCGAAAACTAATTTTGCTCCTGGGTATCTAACACTAGGTATTTTGGAAAAGAGATCTGGATGAATATGTAAAATTCCTTCTTTATTCATGTTATTTGTAAGTTGATGATGGTCTATAATTAGAATTTTAGACTTCTTTTTAAGTTCTAACAAATATTTTCTTTCTTGGTCAACAGCTAGGTCAACAAAAATTATGTTTTTTTGATGTAATGCTAGCTTTGTTATGACACTTGGGGAGGCAAATTTAGCTCTTGGCGCCTCGTGAAAGAGCTTTAAGAATACTTTTAGCAAAATAGCGGCTGCAGCTATACCATCGCCGCATCCACCATGGTAAACAACGATAGTTTCTTTAGGGCTTGACTCTTTAATGAACAAAGCAGCCTTATTTAGCATAGTCATAAGATAAAACAAGACTTAAAAACCATTTTCATAATTTTTATTCGGGCCGATAGCTTAGTCTGGTGGAGCGGCCGTCTTATATGACACTTGCCACAATGGCAAAGTGCGAAGCCAGCGGCAGGTCAGCGGTTCAAAGGCGTAGCAGCTTCAAGTTGTATGCTGAGAAAATCCGCTTCGGCCCATTGCTCCCGTCGTCTAGCCCGGTCATCAGCAAGCGAAGCTTAGCTCTGCTTTGCAAACCGATAGGATGATGGCCTTTCGAGCCGTCGGCGCGAGTTCAAAACGAGAAGTCTGCGAATTTGTTAAATTCGCTCGCGAAAGTCTCGCCGGGAGCACTCAATTCAATTAGCCATGAAAAACGCCGCTCTTTTCGTTGCCTTTTGAGGAGCAAGCCCGTAAAAGAGGGTTGAAAGGATTGGTAAAGCAAAGCCTAAATTTACAATTATGGAAAAGTACTTAGTCAAGCCACTCCTTGTTTTTAATTTTTGTAGGAAGATAGACGTTAGCAGTAAAATCTATTGATTTGGCGACTAGTGCATCCGATTCTATAGTGTAACCAAATTTTTCCAATTTCTCTAGCTCAGTTTGCCACTCTTTAGACTTAAACCACTCGTAAGATTTAACTTCTTTTATTCTCTTAAAGTCGTCTTCAGTCATTTTAATCAAAGCACTTTTTGGCAGTTTGAAATTTTTGTAATCGTCAACACAAAAACCAATGTATTTTGCAGATGGCGCTGCAGCTTTCTCCGAAAAGAAGGCGAGATTAATAGATCCCTGTTTATATACAGAATAGATATAGTAGCCATAGACATCCATGTCACAAAAGACATAGATTGGCAATTTTAATTCTCGCTCAAATCTTGCGAGAAGTCTTCGCTCTGCTCTGGCTGGTTGACCTTTACCAGTCATCAAGATACAATTATTCTTTTCCCAATATCTCTGTTGATTTAGCAGATTCCAAACTTCATACTTTTCTACAACCAAAACATAATCTGCGGTGCATTTTTTAATTTTGAAAGTTTCTGGCTCTACTGAAGCGGGAATAGAGCCACCAGCTGTTCCAAATTTTGTATAATCTAAAATGTCACCAGTTTTAGTATCTTCTATAATTATTGGACCAGCAAGCACGCCCTTTGGGACTGCAATTAGGCCAAGCTCCTCTCGCAACGCATCAATAAGCACTTCGATGTCTTCAATTATAGCATCCGACTCATCCTGCGTGTCAAATTTGTCCTCATTGGAACCTGGCATTGTTCCACGTGAGAGATAGAAAAGCTGTCTTGTACCGAGTGTTGGAGAATTTTGTAGAAGGAGGCTCTTAATTCGTGCTGCTATTAACATGGTTTGCATGAATTTCTTTGCCTGATTTACATTGTAAAAAGTTCTTATTCCAGTTTTATCGCCAAGTTTAATCATCTTTTCCTTAGCATCAAAATAAACATTGGCGAGGGTTCTAAGAGGAATTTTTAGTTTAGGGTTTTTCATCTCATTTATTGCTGCAAGAACTTGCTTTGCCTCTTGCTCTAAAGCTTCCAAAACTTCTTTTTTTGTTTTTCCTTTAATTGCGCTCATATTTATTCCTCTTCTCCTTTAAATGCGCCTAGCTTTCTCTTTGGTCCCTCCTCTTTCTCTTCAGCAGCTTCGGTTTCTTCGATGGCTCCTAATTTTAGCATTTCGTTTGTTAGCGCCATTAATTTCTTCTCGATTTCCTCTTTTTTTACCTCTGTTAAAATTGATAATGCTTCTGCTAGCTCTCTAGAGTAAAGCTTAAACATATCTGCTTTCTTTTCCGCTAGCTGTTTTCGCCGTTTTTTTCCCACATATAATTGTAAGGCTCGACCACATTCCTGTAGCGCAAGCTTTGTTTCTTTGATTATTTCATCGTAATGCGCTATTGCTTCCTTCGACTCTGATGTGAAGGGTGCCCAAACAGAAGCCATGTGTATTATAATTATTGCCGGCCCTATTGGAAGACTATCGCCACTTTGTTGCAAGCCATAAGATTTCCAATCAACTGCAGTAACAGCTTTAGTAAGAGCGCAAGCTCCTTGCTGATATAGCAATGGGACGCGATTAGCAAACCTGAATAGCTTTACAGTCTGATCTGGAGGCAGCTCCTTGCCACCATAACCAATTGCGACTTCAATTAAGAAAGGCATACCTCGATATACGGACGGTGCACGAGTAACTGCATGTGCAAATTCAAGTTCGAATTCCTCACTAAGCGATTTCTTAAGTAGTTCAGCACCTATTGGTACCAGGCAAGTTGTTGTTGGGCTCATTACTTTTGCACCATGCATTGCTTTAATGAGCTTGTCTGCCTGCTCTGTAGAAAGGAATTTTGGACCTATTTTGGGATCGAGGCCTGCTGTTTTTAATATTTCATCTGCTGTACCAGAGCCTACTTTGTCAAATTCTGTTATTAAAAAGGAGCGCAAAGTCCTTGCAGATGTTTCTTTTAGCATCCTTAGTAGTAAACCTAATTCTATTCCATGCGGGTGTGGCTTAATAAATTGCGGTTCTTTTGGCAATTTATCTGTGATTGCTTTGAAGACTGTTTTATGACCTTCAGGGTCTACAAATGTAATCGTTGCGTGAGGATTAACAACGGCTGTTTCTTTAATATACTCAATAACAGAAGCTCTTTTTTCAACATATTTGGCCTCTAATTCGAGTTCGACGCGAGTACCATGTTCCTTTTTCCAATCAATTGTTGACTCTGAAACTATTATTGGTGTGTTTGTCTTGACATCAATTTTTAGCTCTAAGACGAGAGCTGGTTTGCCTTTTTGTTTCGTAATGACACGAGTTGGCTGACCAGTTGTAAGTTGCGCATATAAAACTGCGGCAGAAATGCCTATACCTTGTTGGCCTCTTGACTGTTTTCCGCCAAAAACCTGGAATTTACTGCCGTAAAGCAGCTGTGCAAAAGCCCCGGGAGCATCTTTTTTATCTAACCCAGGTCCGTTATCCTCAACAATAACTCTAAACCGAGTTTCGGATATGGGTTTTATTTGTACAAGTATTTCAGGAAGTATTTTAGCACCTTCGCAAGCATCTAAACTATTGTCAACAGCTTCTTTAACAGTTGTAAGTAAAGCCCTAATAGGATTATCGAATCCTAATAAATGGCGATTTTTTTCAAAAAATTCTGCGACACTTATTGCGCGAAGTTCTTCAACCATGTTTAGCCTTTAATTGAATTTTGTTTAAGGAATTTATATACTGTTGCGTGTTTGGCGCCTGTTAAAAACATTTCTACTGCTCGCCTAGCCTTAGAAACGCCCTCTGCAGGACCTATTATGGCAATAGTTTTGCCGAAGATAGAGATATGTGTTTTTGTAGTCTCTTCAAGAAATTTGCGCGTTTTGCCTTTTTTACCTATTAATACGCCTCGAATTCTTCTAAGATCTTTGCCTCTACCAATATAATTTTCCATATGTATTAATTCGTAAGCATTTTCCTCTTTCAATAAAAGTATCGCAATTTCAGGATTAAAGCCTCTGCCAATAGCTTCTATGATATTTTTTGCAACCATCACTTCGAGCGCGTCGTGACCTTTAATTTCAACAGAGCCATCTGAAGCAACTTTTAGCTTAATGTGCCCCTTTGTCTCGAGTTCTTTTTTTGTGGCGCCTTTTTTACCTATTAGAACTGCAACTCTTGTTTTGGGTATAAGTATTTCTTCTTCAAACTCAAATCCCATTTCAAAATTCTTCTTTAATTAGTGCTTTCAAATAGTTGTTTCGCTTTAACCAGTTCACTTGATTTTCAGTATAAATCCAAATTATATCTCCCTTTGTGTCGCTTTCGAATTCCCAGGGCGCCACTATTACAATACTATCAGGGCGCACCCACAAATCCCTTCGCAAATGCCCAGGTACTCGACAAATCCTTATCTTGCCATCTGCACATATTACTCTTGATTTACCAAAACCAAGCCTCGTTTCAACAATACCTAATACTTCCTTACCTTGAGGCAACCTAACCCTACTTACTTCTTGCTGTAAAGAGCTTTGATTGCTGTGTTGCTTGTTTTGAGGCTTTTTTTGATACATTTTATGAAAATAAAGCTGCAAGAGGCTATAAAAGGCTTTCTTTAAAAAATCGACTCACAGCGCCGCCTTAGTCAGATTTAACCTTATAATCCTTAATTGCTGGAAGAGGTATGTGCAGTTCTACCTGCCTTGCATTTGTGCTACAGCCACCGAATATAATCAATATTAAATCTTCTGCGCATCCCTTAAAATAACCTTTGACATTTTGAAGCACTATGCCCGAATCTGTAGCTTCTTTTTGAAGAATAAAATAATTCTTTATTTGGGTAACGTACATTTTTGTATTAAGCACAACTTCAACAAGCGAATTTTTGGCCGTATGCTTTATTTTTTCATAAAACTCGTTAGACATGTTGGACCTCTTTATTTTAAAAACATAAAGCTTGTTAAAATTATTGCTTCAATTGTTTGTATAATGCTTCAACGTTTTTTCTACAAGCATAATCGTGATGCCTGAAACCACCACCGAATTTCTTTGGGATGTGCAATAACTCGTGTAATAAAACCTTTGTTTTTTCTTTCTCTGATAGTTTGTCAAATTTTTCAGAAAGGACTTCGATAATGTAATGAGCATTTATGTTAAGGGCTGATTGCCAAATCTTACCAAGTGCGTAGCATCTCGCTACAGCCTTTGAACTTGAACCATAGCTACGAAAACAATGTAATCGCATCTTATCGATGTGGTGCAATTGCAGAACGTCTATAATTTTTAGAATCTTCTTTTCCACATCAAAAGCCCTTTCATATTTCATCATTTCTTTATCGCTCTCTTGCTAAAATAGTAATTTTATATTTTGGCTTGTTTTTTGTTCTGTCCCAACCATATACCTTGGCGCTTTCTTTTAAGTAAAGATTAAACCGTTTCTTTAACTTAGCAGCAAGATGACGCATTGGCTCAATATCTAAAAAATAGACATCTGCACCATTTCTCGTCTCATTTATTTTAAGGATATCATCTATAAATTCTTTCATTGAGCTTTCGGTCTTGTTGAGAAATTCATGAACATTTCCTTGGGTTCGCAGCTGCAGAATGCCCTCGTAAGCTTGCCTTTTTCTTTTTGCATCAGCTTCACAAACTTTGTCCACAACATAAAGCTTTATTGGCTTAACAATAGAAAAACGCTTACCTTTGATGGACAGGAAAATTTCAATTTTACCTTCTTTATTCTGCTGCAAAATCTCGATATTTTCCAGTTCAACATGGGGAGGCAATTTTAATTTTTCAGCGATTGTTTGAATAAAGTAACTTTCATGCGGCTCTGGCGCTGTGTGCCATAACCCTTTACTTTTAACTGCATCGCAGACAGGGCACGCATAAATTGTTACAGCTTTAGGTATTTCTATTTGAAGAGAGTTAAAATAACAATCCAAGCAAGTGCTATCTATAAACTTACTTTTCTGATTGCCGCAGACTGCACAGAACTTAGCTTTAATGTTCATAAGTTTTTTTAACTGTGTATGCTTTAAAAGTTTTGTAAAACAAAGGCAGACATACAATAAATAGTATTTGATATGTTATGATTATCTGTGAACTTTGTGGTGAGAAGCCCGCAAAAGTTAAAGTAAAAATAGAAACATCTCTTTTAAGAGTATGCGATAGCTGTGCAAGCCTTGGAAATGTTATTGCAAAAATAATACCTACACCAAAGTCACCAAAATTGCCGGTAGCAAAGGAAATTGAAGTAGAGGAGTCATTGGTAGAGGATTACGCTAGTAGGTTAAGGGAAGCGAGGCTAAAGGCGCAGATGACTCAGGAAGAATTCGCTGCAAAACTAAACGTCAACTTAGCTGTGCTTAAAGCTGCTGAGGCTGGCAAAAGACTCGATTTGCAAACTGCTAAAAAAATAGAAAAAGTGTTAAAGTTAAAACTTGTAGAGTCGCTCTAAGTCTGCTGGACGAACTATAACAAATCTTCGATTTTCTTTACTATCGGGTACAAGAAAATAAGCATTCCTAACCATATAATTGTAGTAGCTAGCAGCCATGTTAATAACAGAGGTTGCAAGCCTGTTGCGGTCAACATTGCACCGAGAGCAATAATTAGCGAGCCGATAAAAGTCAACACTATTTCATACCCAAAGAACTTTACTTTAACAGCTGTTTTGGCTTTGCCTTTTGCCTTTACCCTTCTCTTTTTTGCCATGTTAATGCTTGGAAATTAGAGGTTAAAAGGCTGTGCCACATCTTTAGAGTAAAAACCAAACAAGCGCCGGCGCCAGGATTTGAACCTGGAATCCCTTGCGGGAACTCGTTGCCTCTACCCGATTCGAGATTCGCCCTAAGTCGAGCGCACTACCGGATTATGCGACGCCGGCGTAACTAAAGACTTTTATTCTAAATTTTTAAAGTATACTACGGCCATGGTTTATGAAGTAATTGCGGGGAGGAGTGCTGAGCAAAGAGAAAAGCTTGGCCTTGCGGGCACAATTCTTTTAGGAAAAAATTATGTCAAGTTTGATAACATTGTAAGTTTAGCAAATCCTATTTATCTTGATGTCGCAAGTCCACATGTGATTCTTGTCTCAGGTAAGAGGGGTTCTGGGAAATCTTATAGTTTATCTGTTATTGCAGAAGGTATAGTCGATTTGCCAAAAGAGATTTCTGTAAACATTGCGAGCCTTATTTTTGATACGATGGGCGTCTTTTGGACTATGAAATATCCTAATTATAGAGACGATGCGTTGCTACGAGAGTGGAATTTGTCGCCAAAAGCCTATACCCCTATAATTTACGTTCCATTTGGTTTGTTTGAAGACTATCAGGCAAAAGGTATTCCTGTTGATTTGCCCTTTGCACTAAAGCCAAATGAGATTTCTGCAGATTCGTGGTGTGAAATGTTTGGGTTAGACTTGATTTCAGGAGAAGGAACCCTGATCGAAAGGGCGCTAGAAGCTGCTGGAGAGGACTTTGATATTGATGATATTATATCTGCGGTTAGGGCGGACAAAAAGTCAACGGAGAAAGAACGAAATGTTGTTGAAAATCGCTTTGCTGCAGCTAAAAAATGGGGTCTTTTCAGGAAATCTGGTACGGAAATTTCCGATTTAATTAGAGGAGGAGTAACCACTATCTTAGACCTTTCAGCGTACGCACAGCTTGAAGGTGGAGACAAAATTAAAGCACTTGTCATAGGGCTTGTTTGTAAAAAGATTTTAGAACAGCGTATAACTGCTAGAAAGGCAGAAGAGATAAAACTTATATCTGAAGGAGGGTTTCTTTTTGGTGCAAAGGCTGCCGTTGCCGAAGCGAGAGCTCCTTTAGTGTGGATTTTTATTGACGAAGCGCATGAATTTATACCTCGTGAAACCGAAGTTCAAACGCTTGCTTCTCGGCCACTAATTCAATTGTTGCGAGAAGGTAGGCAACCAGGTATTTCATTGGTTTTGGCGACGCAGCAACCAGGTAAAATCCATACGGATGTCATGACGCAGGCAGACATTGTACTTTCACATAGAATCACAGCAAAAATTGACATAAATGCACTTAATTTAATTGCAGCCACCTATTTACCATACACAATCCAACGCTATATTGATGAACTACCGCCAGATAAGGGAGCTGCTATTTTGATAGACGATAAGTTAGAAAAAATATACCCTATGCGCGTGCGGCCGAAAATGTCTTGGCACGGCGGTGAAGACCCTACAGCAATAAGAGAAAGTTTAAAGGCATTTGGTCTTAGCATTTAGATAGTTTGCGATACAAATCCTTTTATTACTACTTTTATAGAAATAGACAATGCTAAAGATACCTATAGAAAGTATAATCCAGCGCATTTGCGCTGAAACGGGCATGACTAGAGCAAATGTTGAAAATCAAATCAAAGCTAAAATTAAAGCTCTCGATGGTTTGGTATCTGAAGAAGGTGCAGCTTTTATTGTAGCTTCTGAACTTGGCGTGCAGCTTTTAAACGAACCGGCAACAAGTCAAAGTTGGAAAATTAAGGATCTCGTTGCAGGAATGCCGCCTGTCGATGTTTTTGGCGATGTTACGCGGATTCTTGGGGTGAAACCATACAAACACAAAGGACAAGCAAAGGAAATGGGTTCTTTCATTTTAAAAGACGACACTGGCGAGATTCGAGTCGTACTCTGGGATGATAGAGTGCAAATGTTAAAAGAAGGTAAGATTCGTGGTAGAGTTAGAATAAAAGCCGCACAAGTAAAGCAAAATAAGTTTGGCGGCAAAGAACTGCACGTAGGCAGCAAAAGTTCTTTGATAGTTACTGATAGCGGTGTAGATTGGCAAAAGACTGAGTCGAAAGAATATAAAATTTCAGAGTTACAAGTTGGTGAAACCGCAAAGATTATGGCGGAAATCGTCAAACTTTTCCCGCCGAAGTCATATCCTGTATGTAAAAGTTGCGGCAAAAAAGTAATACCTGCGCCTGAAGGTTTCTTTTGCAGTACGCACAAAATCGTAGTGCCTGAAAATCGTCTACTTTTAAGTTTTTATTTAGATGATGGAACAGAAGCTATAAGAGCTACGGCTTTTGGTGAAACCGCAAAAAAGATTTGTTCAGTGGTAAATACTGAAATAACTTTAAGTTTAGAATTTCTCGAATTATTGCAAAATCAGCTCGTGGGTCGAACAAGTAT
>JAWCLD010000006.1:0-21226 GCA_038851215.1 Candidatus Nanoarchaeia archaeon
TCGCTTAAAATGCATTTAAAAGCCAAAACTATTTATTTGCGTATAATTTTGTTATTGCGAAATGCCCGATGCCAACCTTAGTGCTAACCCGGCTGGCTCTGCTAACTCTAGTTTTGATAACAGCAAGCTAGCCACAGAGCTCAAGCTGCGAGGCTTTAGCGCACAAACTGTTAAAGCATATAGCTACCATTTGCAGAAATTTTTCGAGTTTGCTAAAAAAACTCCGCAAAATGTGACAAATGACGATGCTAGGGCCTTTTTAGCGCACTTAGTTACAGATAAGGGCCTTTCGGTAAGGAGTATGGCTCTAGCAAAAGCTGCAATAAGATTTTATTTTGAAAATATGCTTAAACAGCCTGTTGACCTGCCTAAAAGGCTGAAGATACCTAAAAAAGTACCAATTGTATTAACAAAAGAGGAAATTAGCAGATTAATTGAGGTAGCCGAAAATCCAAAGCACAGGCTATTGGTAGAGTTAATGTACTCTGCAGGCCTTCGCGTCTCTGAAGTCGTAAATTTAAAAGTAAGAGATATACAATTAGATGAAAATATTGGCTGGGTGCGATCTGGAAAAGGCGCAAAAGATCGTTTTTTTAATATAGCAAAAGGCCTAAGGCAAAGATTAGAAAAAGAAATAGTGGGAAAAAAGCCTGACGAATTCTTATTTTCAGGCAAAAACGAAAAATTAAGTGTCAGAGCAGTACAAGCCGCAATACAAAAGCTTGCAGAAAAGGCAGGAATTAAAAAAGAAATTTCACCTCACACATTGCGACACAGTTTTGCAACTCATTTGTTGGAAGCAGGAGTTGATATCAGAAAAATCCAGGAATTATTAGGCCATGCGGATCTAAGTACGACACAAATTTATACAAAAGTCTCTGCCACAGAGCTTAAAAAGATTAAAAGCCCTCTGGATGAATTAGAGTAGAAATGCTGCCTCCTCTCCCTACTTTAGATGAAATGTTGGAACTTTACGCCACACAATTTTTTTCTGCTGCAGCTGGCTTTATTACTGGTATAATAGCAGTAAAAGGAAGCAAATTTTTGTATAAAACCATAAGCAAAAATATAGAAATAACCAAATCTGACAAGCTTGCAAATTTAATATCGCACGCGACAATACCTACTGGGCTGACGCTAGTTTTAGGAAATCCCGCGTTTACAATAGGCTATATTGCCTCAGCGGTGCCTCTTTCTTATCTTTGGTATAAGAAAACTTAACGAATTCAATAGAAGCACTAACTTTTTATTTAGCCTTATTTTGCTGTTTCCATGACTCTGCCGATCTTAAACATTATAGCGCAGGCAATTTTATTTATATTACCGGCATATTTCGCGAATGCGAGCCCTGTTGTAATTGGAAAGCTGACGAAAGGCAAGTGGCCGATTGATTTCGGCAAGAAATTCTTTGACAATAGGCCAATTTTCGGCCCTGGTAAGACCTGGCCGGGCCTATTTGCCGGTATTTCAGTTGGTACTTTTGTTGCGCTTTTACAACATAGACCTTTAATTGTTGGTTTTCTTTTAGCGTTAGGAGCCCTACTCGGTGATTTGACGAAGAGCTTTTTCAAAAGAAGGCTTGGCATCGAAAGCGGAAAGCCTTGGCCTATAGCCGACCAACTTGATTTTACTATAGGCGCACTGCTATTAGTCTCAATTGTCGAAAAGCCAAGCCTTGAAATTACTGCAACAATTTTAATTTTAACACCATTGATACATCTTTGCGCGAATATAATAGCATATTTGCTAAAATTAAAAAAAGAATGGTACTAAAGCTGCTTCGCAATTAGGAAAAAACGAATTGCAAATGAAATTGCTGCTAAAACTATCATAAGAAATAAAGCATAATCTATTGCCTTAGGAAATATAAAGGTTGTAAGTAATGCAGCAGCTGCGATTATTAATATTCTGTCCGCTCTTCCAACGACTGCTGTATAAAGTCTTTTCCCTGTTAGCACTTGAGCTTCTGTTCCTAAATACGAAACAAGGAGAACAGCTATTAACGCAAAGAGAGCTAGCGACATAGAAAAATTAGGATTAAACGCTATACCTAATAAAATAGCAGTATCTGCCAATCTATCTAAGCTGTGATCTAAAAAATCTCCAAACTTAGTTTCAAGTTTAAAATGTCGCGCAATTTCTCCATCAAGAGTGTCGAAAAGGCCATTTAGCAAAACAAAAAGTGCAGCAAGTAAGAGTAAGTTCTTATAAAAAGCATAACCTGCAACTAATGCAAATATAAACGCTAGTATGCTTAAATAATTAGGATTGGCCTTAAACAAAAAAGGGCGTAAAAGTTTGCTACGTAGCTTTGAATAGCGTTCTAACATATCATTCCCATTCAAATTTGCCTTTAAATAATATGTGATTCTCAAAATAATCTAAGCTAAAATGTATTAAAAGACCGATGCCTAGCCAATATACTGGTGTAAGAAAAGCAAGGCCTGCTATTAGTAACACAATCCAAATTTTATGAAAAGGGTAATCTTTGCATTTCAAATATTTTTTTTCAATTTTTGAAATACTTCTATGCTTTATCAAATGGTCCGTATCTAAAACAACATCTGCTAAAACAAATAGTACAATAGGTAAAATGCCAATCTCTGGCTTTAGCAAACATATAATTAAACCGACCGCAAAACTTAGTGCTATGTGCCAGTAGATTTTTACCATGTTTTGAAGTGTGAGAAGATATTTTAAACTGTTCTGTCTAATACGATTGTGTGAAACATGCAAAAAAAGGCACTTAAAGATTTGCCATTACAAGAAATAACTTTAAGAAAGTATGAAGAACCAACTGCTATTGAAGGTCGAGAGTTAGTTAAAAAGTTTCTATTATCGTTAGGGTTACTAAATCCTGGCGAATCTCGTGATATCATAGTCGACATAACTGCGGCCTTACTGCTGGCGAAGAAAGAAAAAAAGATTCTTAATATTCCCGAATTTTTGCAAATGTTGGCTGGCAAGCCAGGAGCCTCGGCTCCTAATATAAGGCGACAGCTGAGACGGTTAAAAGAGCTAAAATTAGTGGAAAAGTTACCTGAAGGTTATAGAATAACAGAATTTGGCCAAATAAAACCTATAATCGAAAGTTATGTTGCAGAATTTTTAGTACAAGCAGCATTAGAGCGAGTTAAACAATACGCTGAGAAACTAGATGCTACGTATTAACAAAAGGGCGACTAGAATTGCAGCAATTGCAAATTCTGCTGTAGAGCCAGCTTTTATTGGCCCTCTTATTCTTCTGCTATCGAGTGGATAAATTGGCGCAATTCCAAAAGGAGTTAGCATATCTACAAACAAATGCGAGCCATAACCTAAAGCTAAAGCTGCAATTGAAATAAAAGAAAATTTTGTTACAATAAAATTGATTATAACAATTATAATTACTGGCCAAATCGTATGAAAAATGCCTCTGTGCTTAAGGAATTTTACATACAAATCAAGGTCTGGCATAAATGTTCCCATCAATAGAAGAGCGGCAAAGACGACCTTTGCCGCAAGTGTTGAAGGATGAAGGTAAGCAAACAAAAATGAGCCAAAAAAGAGAGAAAAAAGAAGATGTGTAGAACCTAGCATTCTAACCTTAGACAGAAGCGCCGATTCTAAACATCCCCGTACCACACTTCGGGCAAGAACCTTTAACTGCAGTTCTTGCACCTGCCTTGCCCTTTATTGTGGTGTTTTTAGGATCTTTAATCTCTCTTTTAGCTTTACATTTTACGCAGTATCCTTCTACCATTTTAACCTCCTTATTTACTAAATGTTCTCGCCAGAGATTCTAGCAAATCTGCGACTTCCTGACCCTTTTTAGAAAGAGTCACAATTTTTAGTCTACCTTTCTTTTCAAACTTCACTAGCTCCGCTTTTTCCATTCTTTGCAGTAGGTGTACAGTGTGGCTGTAGGTGCACTTCGAATCCTTGGCAAGCATCGAAGGATATTTTTCTCTTGTTGTTCCTCTGACGAGGCAAAGAAGAAGTTCAATAGGTTTCTCTCTCAAAAATATACGGGAGCCTTTGATTTTAGCCGTGTTCCAAACGGAAGTCATAGCTTTTGAGACAAAAATAAGCTTTATAAGATTGTCGCCCGCACTATACAAGAGTTTTTCTAGTCAAATTTTTCGTAATTGCGGCCAAGATAGTAGCTGCTAGTCTTGCCGTTATATTATTAATATCTTTAGGAGGTGAAACTTCTACTATGTCAAAACCTTGCAATTTGCCACTTGCTAAAATTTCACAGAGCAAAAGTATAAAGTGTTGTGGTAAAATTCCTATAGGTTCGGGCCAGCCAGTGCCAGGTGCAAATGCAGGGTCTATTGCATCAATATCTACAGAAACATAAACATGATTAATGGTATTCAAAAAATTTTTTATGTAGCTTAAAACGGCTTTTGGTGCATTAGTTGCGTAGAAAAGGTTTGCCATACAAAACCTTATTTTGCCTGTAACAAATTTTCTTTCCTTTTCAGTAAAATTTCTAGCCCCTATATGTTGAATATTTTTACCAAACAGATTTTCTTTTACCACCGCTCGCAAAATATCTTCATGTGTTGGAGGCAAAAAATCATCTTGACAGTCAAAATGCGCATCGAAATAAATCAAGCCAGACTTTTTAGGAAATTTTTTTGCAAAAGCTTTCATTAAACCGTACGACACTGAGTGATCGCCACCAAGACCTATTACAAAATTGTCTTTCGCATAAGCTTTTGCCGCCTCAATCTCAACTTCCTTGTGCAGTTTTTCAAAATCATCAGTTATATGAATATTTTTCCAAACGATATTTTTGGTTCCTTTGCTTGCAAACAAATTTTCAAATTCCTTTTCAATTACATCAGGCCCAAGAGCAGCACCCCTGCGCTCTTTTTCAACAATACACTTATCAAAAGGTATTTTTAGTATTGTATACATATACAAAAAACTAATGATGGATTTAAAAGAGGTTCGTTTTATAAGAGATAATTTTATTATGATGTTTCAATTCTTATAAAAAAATGCGGGGCAAGCTTATTGTTTTTGAGGGTATAGACGGCTCAGGTAAAGATACGTGCCAAAATTATGTTGCAAAATACCTAAAAAAAGAAAAAGTCCCATTCATAAAGACTGAAGAGCCAAATTCAAAATATGGTATAAGGTCTATAATAAAGGATAAACTTTTACAAAAGCAACTTACTAAAGACCCGTTGGTTGATATGTTCGCATTTTCGCTAGATAGGCAGCTCCATGTTGCTGGCGAAATTTTGCCAAGCCTCAAAAAAGGCATAACTGTACTTACAAATCGTTATTATCACTCTACAATAGCTTATCAAGGTTATTTGCAAGGTATAAATTTAGATTATGTTATGGCGGTTCAGAAAATTTTCCCTAAGCCAGATTTAACATTAATTTTCGACTTGCCAGCAGAACTAGCAATAAAAAGAGCTGCAAAAAGAAGCACAATAAAAGATAAGTTCGAAACTTTAGAAAGCCAGAGAAAATTACGAGCCGCTTATCTTGATATAGCACAAGTACTAAAAGAAAATATTATAGTTATAGATGCTACCAAATCTGAAAAAACAGTTGCACAGCAAGCTATTAAAGCTATTAAGCTAATTTTGAAGTCATGAGTAATTTCCTGCAGAAAAGAAAAAGCGAGTTTTTTTATAGAAAAGCGAAGGCTGAAAAATATCGCGCAAGATCTGCATACAAGCTGCTGGAACTACAGAAAAAATTTCACATAATCAAACCTGGTGATGTGGTTGTTGATTTAGGTGCCGCTCCAGGCAGCTGGTCTCAAGTTGCACTACAATTTGCCGGCAAAAATGGTATTGTTATAGGAGTTGATATCAAGCCTGTGATACGGCTGAAGGGAAATTATGTTTTTGTGCTAGGCGATGTTTTCAAGGAAAGCACCATCGAAAAGCTTAGTCAGGTTATGCCAAAACTTGCTAATGTTGTATTATCGGACATGGCGCCAGAATTTTCAGGCATAAGGACAAAGGATATAGGAATGGCTATGCAACTCAGTTTTAGAGCACTAGAAATTGCAAAAAAGTTTCTAAAAGAAGGTGGGATTTTTGTTGTGAAGACTTTTCGCGGACCTGACTATGCAGACTTTATTTCTAATGTGAAAGAAAATTTCAAAATCGTCAAGGAAGTAAAACCATCTGCATCTTTAAAAAAATCTGCAGAGATTTATATCGTTGCGCTGCAATTTAAAAAAGGAAAGCAACTAACAAAGAGAAAAGGATAAGACTGCTTAAATCTGCAACTGACGTTGTTATTGGAATAAGAAAATTGTTAGGGTCGCTACCTTGCTTATACACCCATAAACCACCTATTATTGCAAGGAAAAATATTACTAGCACAAGAGTTGCAGTTGACATAAATGCTATCGCTATAACTTTTAGCGCATCTATGATATTTATTACCGCATCCTGGAAATATGCAATTATTACTGAAATAACGCCGAGATAAAAAGCAGCAAAAAGCGCTATCGAACTTATTATCCTAAATTCGTCTCCAAGTTCGTATGATTGCCACCATTTTTTACGTATTTTTTTCTGATATAGCAAAGTTGTAAACTTGCTTGAGATGATTGTGCCAAAATCCCCTATCATGTCATTAAGTGCCGGAATCATAATGACTAGTGGCAATAAAGCAGCAATTTTTATTTTAACAATCTCAAAGCCAATTCCACCAATACTACTAATAATTGAAGCAGCTATTAGTATCTTAATACTTTCCTTCAATATCCGCTTAGTTATTTTCAGAGCCATGACACTACTATTATTGCGAATAATAGACTGAAAATACTAATTATGTCGCCTGTTGTTGTAATATATGGACCCATTATATTGTTAGGATCGTACCCTTTCCTAAACAACAAAAATGTCGTATATGTCGTAAGTGCGGCCTCTATTAAATTAGAAATAATTGCAGCAATTAGAGCAATCAAAAAAATGTTTAGCGTTGCTACGCCAAAAATAAAATACGTAACAAAGAATGCAACTGCAGCCAAGCTAAGTGCGATTAAGAGAGCTTCTGCAAATGTTGCAAGAATATTTTGTCTTACAAATTCATTATTTTTTATTCTAGCAGGAATTTGTTTTGTATCTAAAGCCGTGCCAAATCTAGCCGCTAGTGCGCCAGAAATGTTGCCACGCATCTCTAAAAAGCCGGGCAGCAAAATCAATAAGCCAGGAATAAGTAAAATTTGTTTGATATAGATTGCAAGTAATGTTCCTGCAATCAAGCTACCAGAAATTGAAATCATTTCCGCAATAAAAATTTCCTTAAAATCCTTTTGAAGCATAGCACGAGCTTTCCAATGATGTCTATGCAACGCTAAAAATGGTGGAATTAGTTTGTCAGGAGTCTTAGGCATATTAAAATCACACCAAGAGTCTAAATAAAGTTTGCTAATAGCTTACCTCTCTAAATTAATCAAGAACTTTGAGCCTGCCTTTTTTTGGCTCATAAATATCGCCAGACCTTAGCAAACCAAAAAGAACGTTTTTTATTTCGTCTTCATCAAGCCCAGATTTCGCCATAACCGTAGATATTTCGGCACCTATGCCAGTATCCAATTCTCTAATTAAATTAAGGATTTTTTTTGGTATACTTTCAACTTCTTCCTTAATTGCTTGTACAGCAACTTGTTCCGAAACTTGCGGCTTTGTTTCCTCAGGCTCAGGCGCAGCTTCCGGTCTACCAAGATAAAGCCTGTGTAAAATAAGCCAATTTGGATCGTTTAGCGGAAATACTATTTCTGGTGTAATATAAGTTTCGTCATTGTAATTTCGTACCTTTCCGATACAACGCACAATAGCACCAATAAGGATATCACGTATCTTTAAAACATCTGGTCCGAAAGTTTTTAGCCTAATTGTCTCTGTGCCGTCATCCAATGTTACTGTGCCATAATTCCCGTCTTCAGAAAGGAATTTTGCAACAACAGTTGCAACGACCGAAACACGCGAATATTTTTCGCCAGCATATTCAACATAACCTGGCGCCCAACCTTCGCTTTTATGATATGTTCCTTTAATCAAATTGCAAATCCATACTTTTTTCGCCACAACTCTTTGTTTAAGTTCCATGCTTAACCTATTTTCGAAATCAAGCCAGGCTTGGGCTCGAATATGTCGCCTTTCTTCTTAAGATTTTCAAGTATCTCTTCAGTCTTTGCCCTATCGATGCCTTCAGCATCTGCTTGCTGCAAGATATCTTGCAATGGAATTTGCTTGCCAATTTTTTCTGACAATGAATCGATGATTCTTCTGATAGTGGCAATTTGGCTTCTTTGTGTTGCAGTTATTCCAGTAGTTATCCTATCAATGTCGAACTGGCCAGTTTCAGTATCGTATGCAACTTCCTGCATCGAACTCTTTAACAAATCTATTGCTCTTTGCGCATCCTTCCTTGTTACTTTATCTCCAAGTCTTATTTTAGCAGATGCCTCAGCAAGGCGAACAAGTGCTTCTAATTGTCGAGCAGAAATCGGTATCGCCCTAATTTGCGCTTCTTCCTTAACCGCTGAAGCTCTCAAAGAGATATAAAATTTTTTAATCTCCTCTATTGCGCCAAGAGTGAGTTTTGGGAAACAGTTTTGTCTTGCATAAGCAATGTATTTTCGCAATAATTGTATGCTTATTTCTTGCTGTATCGACTCTGGTGCAGCAGCAAGCTCTAAAATATGTTGCGCTATCTTTTCGTCTCTATCTAAATTTGGTATATCTCTTATTGGAAAAATTAAGTCAAATCTGTTAAGAAGCGTTGGCGGCAAATCTATTTGACGTGCAATTGGCTCGTAAGGATCAAAACGACCAAATTTAGGATTCGCAGCTGCAAGAATTGAAGTTTCTGCTTTCAATGTTGCATGAATGTTCGCTTTTGCAATCGTAATTGTTTGCTGCTCACATGCTTCATGCATTGCAGAAGTATCTTCAGGGTTCATTTTATCTAATTCATCTATGCAAGCCATACCCTTATTCGCCAAGACCAAAACGCCAGCCTCGAGGGCCCAACCTCTAATAAACTCATCTCTGACAACTGAAGCTGTAATTCCTGCAGCAGAAGCACCTTTTCCAGCTACATAACGAGCTTTGGGCGCCAATGCAGCAACATATCTAAGGATTTCCGATTTTCCTGAACCAGGGTCTCCTACTAGAAAGATATGAATATCGCCCCTCGTTTTAGTTCCATCTGGTCTAGTTTTTTTAACCCCGCCAAACATTTGCAAAACAATTGCTTCCTTGATATTTTCATAGCCATAAATTGAAGGTGCAATTGATTGCGCAAGTTTTTCATAAATATTCGGCTTTGCAGCAAGCTCTTTGATTATTCTTTCGTCTTCAGGTGTTATTTCAATTTCTCCGAATTCTTCTTCAACAGTTTCTATATTATTAGCTTCTATACACAAATCGTATGTTGTAGAGATGCCACCAGTTTTTAATGGAATAGGCACTTCCTTGACGACGCCAATAATTTGAACTTTATTACCTGGGTAGTGCTTTTTTTCTAATTTTGGATCAAGAAGATCTTCTTCCAAGAAGATCGCAATTCGCTTTGGTTGCTCCCCACCCTCTAAAGATTCGGGCGCCTCTTCGACAATTAGCCTTTGTACATCTACGAGTTTTTTGTCAACAAGCTTAAATTTTCCACTTCTACCGCAAGCGCATTTTGTTGGCTCTCTAAATTTGTTACCAGTTTGTTCAACTAAAATCTGGGCCCCACAGCTAGGGCAAGAATAAGTTGCAAATGTAACTCTCGGCCTTATATCTGAAGCCTGTCTGATTAAACCTTCTGTAAGTATGACTTGACCGAGATGCTTTCCTCTAATGTCGCGAATTTTGATAAATACAGATTTTGGTAAATTTTGTAGCCTTACTCTTAAAGGATACTTTGCTTCAGGAATATCTAACTGCTTTATCGCCTCTTCTGCATTCTTTATAATTTCAGGAAAATTATTAAGCAATTGTTCAGATAATCCAATATCAAATTTAGCAAGCGCTCCAAAGTCTATGTAAAGCGAAGTTTCACCTTTTTTAATTCTCGTTAAAAGTTCATTGTAGTAGTATTTCTCAATGAATGTCCGAAATTTAAATATAATGTCTTCTGAAAGTACTGTACTTTCTTCGACCATAAAAGAGGAAAAAAGAAGCCGCTTTAAAGAAATTTTCTTTACTTAAGCAAACAATTTGTTAATCTCTTAGCTCCCCAGCTTTCATCAATTGGTCGCGAAGAGTCCAGACAGATTCCACGATTTCCTTTTCAGATTTAGCGCCTGTGATAACTATTTTACCTGTTCCAAATAGCAAAAATGTAATGTGTGAGTTTGGCAGCTTATAAACGAGGCCCGGAAATTGTTCTGGATCGTATTCTGTGTTTTCGAATTTTATAATTATTTCATTTAGATTAAGTTTACCACCCACATCACCTGAAGCAACCATATTTTGCACTTCAATATCAGGCTCTCCTTTCACTTTAAGTCCTATATCTTCCAGTTTCTTTTTAATAGCATCAATTGCTGTTCTGGCTTCTCTTAACGATTTTGTTCCTGTGCAAATAATTTTGCCAGAGCTGAATAGAAGTGCAGATGCTTTAGGTACATCCAACTTTAATATCAAACCTGGAAAAGTTTCAGGGTTATAATCTGCCCGTTCAAGCTTTGCCGCTAATCTTTCTAATGGCAGTTCTCTATGCAGCGATGCAGAAACAACGACATTTTCAGTTCTTGTATAGACTTTTGTCTCACCTTTTGTTTGACCTTTTACAAGAATTCTTTTTCTAGCCATTCAAAATGCCTCCCTTTATAAAGTTTATAAAGGCTTTTTAAATAGGCTTTAAAAAGTTTCTGTCTGCACACAACAAAACTATGGCAATTAAAAGCCAAATTTTGCCTCAAAACTTCTTGCTACAATTTTATCGTGATGCTTGCAAGCCTCCACAACTTTGGCTGCAACAAAATTCACTTCTTTGGCGCCAACCTTTCTCCCAATTTCTTTTACGCGCTGCTCGAGTGCTTCTTTAGACTTCTCTGGTGCGCTTATGAAGAGTATTATTTTGTCAGGTTTTTGTAGGCTCGCCTTTTTCCTTAGCGATTGCACCGCCCTTGTGAATTCTCGCACGAAGCCATTTTGTAGCATCTCTTCGGTTTCTTCAGTATCTAAATATAAAGAGTAACTGCCAAACATACCTCCAATCAACCCTTTAGGTAAAACTTCTTCTATAATAACGTCATCGTGTTGCAACTCAATTTCTTTACCTTTAACTTCAAGTTTTATCTTACCGTTCTTTTGTAGGTTCTTTAAGATAGACTCTGGCGAAGCTCTAGCAATTGCAGCCACGACTTCCGCCGCATCTCTTTGGAATTTAGGCCCAATCCTACTAAAGTCTGCTTTCACCTTATGTCTAATACCTTTAAGTTCGTGTGAGACGCTTACATCAAATACATTTGCAAACCTTTTAATTAAATTAGTGTGTTCTTCAATTGCAGAAGCAAGCTCCTCGTTTTCCGTGATTATTGTTACAGTTTTAACAGGCCACTTAATGCCGCGCCGCATTTTTTCTCGCAGCGCAAGTATATTTGACAGTACATCTTTTACATAAGAAATTTCAAGTTCTAGCTTGCTGTCAATTTGCTTTTGGTCAGCAGCAGGCCAGTCTAATAAGTGTACAGACTCTTCCTTAAGCTTAAATGTGTGTTTTAGATTTTGAAAGATTGCTTCAGTAGTTAAAGGCAGCAAAGGGCTGCACAGCCGTAGCAGTTGCATGTAGGTGTGATAAAATACTGCAAGTGCATCACTATCGCCTTCAGCCAGTCTATCTCTTACTAAATGAATATAACTTCTACTCAGATCTTCAAGCCAAAAGACTTTTAGAATATTTGGAATTTCACTTATTCGATACTTGTCGAACAAAGTTGTCACTTGCAGAATTAAAGAATTTAGTCTTGACAATATCCATCTATCTTCTACAGAAAGTTTTTGAAATTTGTAATTTAGAGGATTAAACTTCGCCAAATTGCAGCTTTCTATCAATAAGTTATGCATGTTCCACAGTACGTTTATTGCCTTAAAGCAATCTTCAATATCTTTTTTATTAATGCGAGCATCATTGCCAGGCATACACCATTCTATTAAGCGCAATCTGAAAGGCTCAGAGCCGAACATCGCGATACCATCTTGCACAGTAATAAAATTTCCAAAAGATTTCGACATCTTCCTGCCTTGCTCATCGTTAAAGAAGCCGTGCCAATACAGCGCATTAAAGGCTGGCCTCTCAAACGCTGCCATTGAAAAGTTCATTAAAGCTGAGAACCAAGCTCTGATTTGATCCCTACCTTCCAAAATAAAGTCAGCAGGAAAGAATTTTTTATACAACTTATCAGTGTTCGGATAGTTAAGAGAAGCCCAAGAAGCTGCTCCAGAATCGAACCATACTGACAAAACATCAGGCACCCGTCGCATTTCGCCCGAACATTTTTGGCATTTCCAAGTCAAGCTATCAACAAAAGATCTGTGCAAATCTTTAACTCTTTTTTTGGACCTTTTCTCCAACTCAGAAATTGTACCTATTACTTCGTATTGCCCACAAGAGTTGCAAGTCCAAACAGGAAATGGTGTGTTCCAATATCTTTGTATTGTAACACACCAATCCTGAAAGTTAGTTATCCAATCTATAAAAATTTGTTTTGCTAACTCCGGCACAGTATAAAGTTTTTCAATTTCTTTTAGTATCTTATCTTTAATCTTGGAAATTGCTATGAACCATTGCTCTGTTGCCCTATAGATTATAGGTGCATGGCAGCGCCAGCAGTGCGCATAATCATGCTCTATCTTACTTTTATAAACCACTGCACCTTTGCGTTCTAACATATCAATAAATTTATCATCGTCATATTTTGCTCGTAGACCGGCTAGCTTGCCCATCTTTTCTGTAAAGAAGCCAGCTTCATTTGCTTCATTCCAAGCGGGCAAGCCATATTGCTGTCCAACCTCAAAATCCTCAGGACCGCAACCAGGCGCCATATGCACCAAACCGGTGCCATCGGTTACTGAAACAAATTGTTCTGACAGAACAACAGTATTTATTTTTGGATTTTTTGCCTTCATAACTTTAATTTCAGGCACATCTTCATCAAAGGGATGTTCATATTCTAATCCCTCTAGAGCAGCACCTTTTTTTGTTTCAAGTATTTTGTACTTTTTACCTACATACCCCAAAACAGAGCTGGCAAGCGCCTTAGCAAGCCACCAATTTTCACCATTAACAGAAACCTTAACATAATCTTCTTTTGGATTAACCATAACTCCTAAATTATAGGCAACTGTCCACGGCGTTGTTGTCCAAACAATTAGATATTCATCTTTTTTACCAATGAGCTTAAATTTAAGGTATAACGAGAGATCAGAAACTGACTTATATTCTAACTCATTTTTCGCTAGAGAGGTTTCGCAATGTGGGCACCAGTAAAGCGTCTTTTTGCCTTTGTATAATAGGCCTCTCTCATGAGCTCTTTTAATACCATACCATACCGATTCCATATAAATTGGGTCTAAAGTAAGATAAGCTTCGCGCCAAGGCATCCATACACCAAGCCTTTCAAAATCCCTTTCCATTACGCCCATGTATTTAGTAGCAAATGCTTTGCAGGCGTTTATGAATTTTTGAATTCCAACCTTCTTTTCTATTTCTGCCTTGCTCTTTAAACCGAGTTCCTTTTCAACTTTTTTTTCGATAGGAAGACCATGCATATCCCAACCGGGTCTATCCCAGACATTAAAACCGCGCATCCTCTTATAGCGAATAAGTGCGTCTTTTGCAACCTTATTGGCAGCAGTTCCTGGGTGCGTTTCACCAGATGGAAAGGGCGGTCCGTCTAAGAAATAGAATTTTTGTCCTTTAGCAGTCTTCTTCTTTGCTTTTTCATAGATTTTGTTCTTCTGCCAGAATTGTAAAACTTCTGACTCAATCTTAAAAGGTTCGTATAGTGTCATGCTCAAAAACAACCTTTGCTAGACTATTTAAATTATTTTTGTAGCGCACAGATCCGGCAACCACTCTCCATATAAAGAAAGTTACAAAACCATATAAATAAAAACTTTACTTGTTTAGTTGTGGTGCTTGTGGAGCTAAAATGCTTGATATCTGGACTGAAAAATATCGGCCGCGGAAGCTATCCGAAATCAAAGGACAGGAAGAAATAACTCGAAGGCTGATGGCTTTTGTAAGAAATAAGAATTTTCCACATTTACTGTTTGCAGGTCCTGCAGGAGTAGGTAAAACAACAGCGGCAATAGCAATGGCTCGCGAATTATATGGTGAAAATTGGCAAGATAATATTTTGGAACTAAACGCCTCTGATGAGCGGGGTATAGATGTGATTCGTGTAAAAGTAAAGGATTTCGCTAGAACCAAAGCTGTAGAGACTGCTCCTTTTAAACTAATTTATATGGACGAATCTGATGCTCTGACAAAGGAAGCACAGGACGCTCTAAGGCGAATAATGGAAGACTATACAACTACTACACGATTTATACTT
Organism: Candidatus Nanoarchaeia archaeon; assembly: GCA_038851215.1. Lineage (GTDB taxonomy): Archaea > Nanobdellota > Nanobdellia > UBA10117 > UBA10117 > JAWCLD01. The sequence goes on from JAWCLD010000006.1 coordinate 14,525, forward strand.
AGTTGCAACTACAGCAGCAAAATTATTCCCCCTATACAATCGCGATGCGCAATTTTCCGCTTTAAACCATTAGCAAAAGAAATTGTCGAGGATATCCTGATGAATGTTGCCAAAGCAGAAGGCTTGCAGCTTGAAAAAGATGCGGCTGAGCTGATTTACGAGGCATCAGAAGGTGACATGAGAAAAGCACATAATTTAATGCAAGCTTGCGCAGCAGTTTCTCAAGTAATTGACAAGAAAACTGTTTCACAAGTTGTCTCATTTGCCGAGCCAAAAGAAATTGAGCTAGTAGTGAAAAATGCTATTAACGGTAAGTTTCTAGAGTCAAAGAAAATCCTGGTTGATATAATGGTAAAGCATGGATTGTCAGGCATAGATGTGATTAAACAAATCCAGAAAGAAATACAAAACTTAGAGATAAATGAAAAAACAAAAGTAGAGCTAATCAAGACTTGCGGCGAATATGAATTCCGTCTTGTTGAAGGCTCAAATGAATTTATACAACTTTTTGCACTGCTGGCTGAATTTGCAATAATTGGAGGAAAAAATGACTGAATTATTATACTTAAAAGATAGTTACTTAGAAGACTTTGAAGCTATTGTTACAGCTGTTGAGGGCTGCAATGTTGTTTTAGATAGAACCGCATTTTATCCAGAGTCTGGAGGACAGCTTGATGACAGAGGAAAGCTTGTGCGACTGTCTGATAGCAAAGTCTTCTACGTTCTTGCAGTAAGAAAATTAGGTCCGCAAGTTCTGCACTCTGTTGACTGCGAAGGTTTGCAAGTTGGCGATAAAGTTCACGGTTGGCTTGACTGGCCTCGTCGCTATAAAATGATGCGAATGCATACTGCAACACATGTTCTGGCGGCAGTTATACATAATGAAATTGGCGCGCTCATTACAGGAAATCAATTGGATTTAGATAAAGGTCGCATTGATTTTAACGGAGCAGAGGTTAAAGAAAAGTATAAGGAATTTGAGGTAAAGGCAAATGAACTTCTTGCCAAAGGCTTGAATGTAGAGGTAAAATTTTTGTCTTACAACGAAGCAATGAAAATTCCCTCTGTAGTAAAGCTAGCAAAGATTCTGCCGCCAAGCATTCCTGAATTAAGAATAGTCTCTATAGGAAATATTGATGTGCAAGCAGATGGCGGCACTCATGTTAAAAACACAAAAGAATGTGGCCAAATTGAAATAATACAATTTGAAAATAAAGGTGCAAATCGAAAAAGATTGTATTTCATACTAAAATGAGTCAAACTTGGATTAAAAAGTACGAGCCAAAACGTACAGAAGAAGTGGTCGGACAAAAATCGATTATAGAGTATGTTACTAATTTTATAAAATACTTTCCAAAAGTCAGTAAAAAAGCTCTTTTGTTGCACGGACCAACAGGAACAGGCAAAACTTGCATCGTGAAAGCAATTGCAAATCAATTTAACCTTGAACTAATTGAGTTAAACGCCTCAGATTATAGAAATGCAAACGCCATAGCTACCACCTTAATGCCTGCTGCTAAGCAGGCAAGTCTTTTCGGCCAGCAAAAGTTAATTTTAATTGACGAGGTGGATGGCTTATCAGGTCAGCAGGACCGTGGCGGAGTTTCCTCTGTAATTGAGGTGATAAAAGAAAGCAATTTTCCAATTATCCTGACCGCAAACGACGCTTTTGACGACAAACTAAAGAGTTTAAGAACATATTGTACACTTGTCGAATTAAAGCCATTAGCAACATCAGACATTTTAGCAAGGCTTAATGAAATTTGCACAAAGGAAGGTATCCTTTACGAGCCCCTCGCATTACAAATGCTTGCGGCAACCGCAAATGGTGATTTGCGCGCCGCCATTAATGACTTGCAAATGCTTTCCGATAAGAACAAAGAGCTTAAGCGCGAAGAGCTGAGATTATGGAGTAGAGAGCAAAAAGAGGCCTTGTTTACAATCTTAAAGCTAATATTCAAGTCTTACGACACTAAAGCAGTTTATAGGATGTTTGATTATATTGAAGATGATCTTGAAGAACTTATGATGTGGATAGATCAAAATCTTCCCATAGAATATGTGCAAAATAAGGATTTAGCATTAGCGTATTGCTACCTTGCAGCTTCTGACAGATTTTTATCTTTGATAAAAAGAAGGCAACACTGGCGCCTCTTTGTCTATGCTAGATACTTAGCCTTAGTTGGAGTGCAACAAGCCAAATCTGAAACCAGCAAACGCTTTATTGTCTACCAAAAACCTGAATTGTTGCTAAAATTTTTTATAATGGCAGCAAAGAGGAAAAAAATGCAAGCTCTCGCGCAAGACTTAGCAAATATTATGCATACTTCCAGTAATAGATTACAGCGAACTTTTTGGCCCTACTATAGTTATGTTGCAAATAAGGGTAAAAAATTCGCCTTAGGTTTAGACTTATAATAAATATGAGCTTCGCTTGCAATATTTGCAAACATAAACGCCGCCAGGCAATCTCACAAATGTTGGATTTAACTTGCTATCAATTGAATTAGACTTACAATCTAAATTTGAACAAGCCAAAGCTATTTCTTCTAAAGTTTTAACGCGCACTTTTTTGTCGACTTTATAGTTTTCTATTAAATTAATAGTTGCAAAGGGTGCAACAACAGCAACTTTGTAGATTTCATTTTCATTAAATTTATAGTTTTCAATTTTAACTACATCTTTTTTAACTAATTTTTTGCTAGGAACATTCATGAGTAAGCTAACAATTCCAGAATAGCCTGGCCCAACGCCGAGAATTTTCAAAATATGCAAACTGTACCCAGCTTCGATATGGTCTATAACAGTGCCAGACTTTATTGGAGCAAGCCTTATTCTAGCCATTAAAATCTGATGCGATATCTGTGAATATAAATTATTGTTCACAAAAATAAACAATGAATGGGAGCGGGGTGAGTTTCTCGCAAGGAAGCCTAGCAACGCTAAGTTTCAGTGCGTTTGAACACCCGACACCACGATTTCTAAAGATTCTTCAGTCGTGTGCTCTCCCAGGCTGAGCTACGCTCCCAATAATAATGTTTCCAAATTTACTTATAAAGCCTTTCTATTCTTCAAGCACAAGGGCAACAATTGCGCAACTATAAATATCCTTTTTGGCAGGTGCATCTGCAACAATGTGATAATTAATTCCTTCAAATTTTAGCTCTTGCTTCTCAATTACTTTTCTCATTTCAATATTTGCAATCCTCTCAGCTTTAATTGCTCCACCAGCTTTGCCATGCCCAATTACAATCTTGTCTGCCGTAATGCCTAAAACCAAAGCGGCTGCAACCTCACCTTTCTGGCAGTTTTGTAATACAATACCAAAAAAGTTTCCTTTTAATTTAGTTAATTGTTTTTTATCTTCAATAATTTTACATCTAGGAATTTCTAATTTCTTTAATTTATTGATTTTAATTTTGTCTAGATTTGCATCAGCTTGCGCGTTAGCTTCAGCAAGCTCTCTGCTTTTCCCATAGCCAACGCCCCATGTCAAATATGCTTTCATACTCTTACGTTTCTGTATCTTGCAAAGTTGTTTTTAAATTCTACAATCCCGGCCATGCCTGAGCAGTTGTAAAAAAGCTCATTGCTCCACTTTCCCGGCTTTACCGGTTCGCCCTTCAAGTTATTAGCCCTGCCGCCAGCTTCATGGATATGGCCACAGATAAATTTTGAAATTTTTTTCTTCTTTATAATTTTTTTAAGCCAAGGATTGCCAACATTCTTTTTTACTATTTTGATCGGATAGCCTGCTTTTAGCATTTTTTTGCTTTCATCGAGCGTGAATACGACATGCCGAAGTTGCATCAATGTACCTTTTGTTGTTTTGTTTAATTTTTTGTGTTTTTCAAGTAAAATGAATGATTTTTTTGGTTCGCCAAATACTGCCACATCTATTGCTTCAGGCGTGTTAAATTTCGGCGGAATATGCGAAACTAAGATTGTTTCTTTGTCTATAAGTTTAGCCAGTTTATTGAAAAGTATTGGTTTGACCTTACCCCAAAAATGCTCTTTTAGTAGCCTAACATGAGTTTTAAAAAGCCTCATTTGTCGCTTGTTTTCTAAAAGCCTAAACCCTGCTCCAGGCGCAGAGACATCTGCACCAGCAATAAAGACTAATTTTCGATTACCGATTTTAGCAGAAAGTGTCTTGGTGCAGTCTACGATATTCTCGTTTTTTCCGAATTTCTTCAGTGCTGCATAATACGCTTCATACTGCTCATGGCTGCCAGGTAAAACAAATACTTTCTTTTTAGTTTTAGAAAAGATTTTCAAAATTTTAATCAGACTTTTCTTTTGATTTTTATCTGAAGGCACATCTCCGAGCAAAACAATTGCATCAACGCATATTTTTTTGAAAATTCGTGCAAACTTTTTGGCATTTCTTAAATTACCATGAAGACAAGAAACCGTTCCTAATTTCATATTGAACGCCGAGAGTGGGATTTGAACCCACAAATCCCTTGCGGGAAACGGGATTAGCAATCCCGCGCAGTTTCCTGTCTCTTTACAAAGATACCAGGTTGTGCCATCTCGGCGTATAAAGTTAAAAATCGTATTTTTAAAAGCTTTAGTTTTGCCTAATTAATTCGCAACTTGGCGTAACCTCTATAAAATGCCTCGCAGTTCCATTTCTAAAAGCAGAGCATTGATTCTCTGGTAAGTTATCAACAGCTTGCCTTGGGCTATGTGCAACGTCACAAACCCAATTTGGATTTTGAGGAATTGGATCTAACAAACAAGGACCATTTTCTAAATTTACACTTGCATCTAGAGCTTCTTTGCAAGCAGCTATGCAAAGCATATCTGGTGCTTGCAAGCTATAAGATGTTTCGGTAGCCGATTGCTTTATGCAACCACTTATGAAGATTACAATTGTAAGTAAAACCAGTATTAAGAAATGCCCGATCTTCATAGTATTAGATGGCAAGCGCGCCTGAGATGGACTTACTTGACAACTAGCTGTTCACCCTAATGAAGGCTCCATACAATTGAACTATAGCACACCAAAACTAAGTTACCGCTGCTTCCTTCCGGACCTGACGGATTTCCTAATTTTGGCGCCCATAGTGATTGTACTTCGACGCCAGACATTAGGACAGCCAACTGGCAAGCAGCCGCTCTCAAGCTTCGGCACCCGCTAAAGGGGATTTCGGGTTTACAGAGGCCCCCTAGCCCTCCACCTAGCTTGCCATTTTTAAAAAGAGATTTTTATGTTTAAAAACTTTGCAGCCTAAGCATATTCCATATAGAAACACTTAAAAACACTCTTATTTAGTTCTATATTGAATAAATATGGTCATTCGATATAAACCCTTGATTTGCGGCATGTCGTTAGGCATATTGCTATTTATAAGTCTTTACGGCAACATTTTTGCTCACGAGCTAGGTCATTATTTTGCTGCAAATCATTTCAACTTGCAGCCACAAATGCACTTATTCGATAATAGTGCAGATAACAAGTACAGTTTCTTTAACGCACAATTTTACACTACTTATACAAACCCATCAAGCCAAGAAAGTTATGTCGATTTTGTCATAGCTCTAGCAGGTCCACTAACTAATATTTTCATTGGCCTTATTTTGCTATGCGTTTATTTTGCTATTCCAAAGACAATGCGAATGTTAAAACTAGGAATTCTTATGTTATTAATGCCAACAATACTCTCAATAATTTCAAATCTAATTCCAGTGCCAGGCACAGATGGCAGAATAATCTGTAACTATTTGAGGTGAACGAAATGTCGCTTGAGGAGTTAACAGAGGGCAGAACCCCAATTAAGCAAGCTGAAAGACTTTTCAAAAATAAGGAGGAGAGGAGAGTGTACTGTGAGAGACTTTTGAAAGCTTGGCCTGAAGGAACGCCCCAGCATCAATTGTTTCATGAATTGTATTTAACGACAATACCTTCAAAAGATTCAAAAGAATTCAGCACATTTGAGTCTCTGGCTAATTACGCGCTTGGCGAGGCTGCAGAAAAAATGATAGAGGCCTGCGGAGTTAAAAAGGAGGATCCTCTTCTTGCTCGTTTTTGTGATATTGTCCGTAAGTTAGGCGGCTTTGAAGAGGGAAAAGGGCAGGAGTTGCAGCACTTTATTGATCAGATTAAGCGTCACGCAGCAGTTTGCTACAAAGCTATCCACGACTTCGCATACAAGGACCTCCGAGGAGTCGAATTAATACAATTTAAAAATAGTAAGAAAGACACTCCACAATCTATATTATTAAAGGCAATAGTAGCGCACCAATTGTTGTATAACTGTGCAGAGCTATCACCTGAGCAAAATAATCTCGAACTCCTTGCTGAAAGTGCATTTGCTTTTATTAATTATATTAGTGAGCTATATAAGTTGAATCTCGACTCTCTTAAAGAAATAGAACCAATCCTGATACCACTTGGAAGAAAAGATGAAAACGGAAGAATCTATGTAGCGTATGTATCAACTGAAGATATCATCAGAGAACAATATTCCCAAAAAGCGAAATAGACAAACTTAAAAATTCTAATTTTACTTCTCACCCTAATGGTATTAAAAAAAGGAGACTTTGTAGAATTGGATTTTGTTGGCAAAGTAGCTGCAACAGGGCAAATTTTCGACTCGACATTAGAAAAAAAGAAACCTGTAATTATATGTATTGGAGCAGGTATGTTGCTTAAGGCAATAGACTCTGCCCTAATTGAAAGAAAAGTTGGAGACG
>JAWCLD010000007.1:0-20316 GCA_038851215.1 Candidatus Nanoarchaeia archaeon
CCTTTACAGGTTTCCAAGTCGATTCTTAGCATTACTGGATTTGCGCCCTGTCCGCCGTTAACTTTGGCAAAAGTTAGGGCTTGATGTGGATTATATGCCCAATAGGTTTCTCCATTGAAACCAGTAGATTCCATCAGTTTGGTTTTTATTATAATCATCCAAATCTGTACCGCGCCAGACTATAGGTAATCTGCCAGTGTGAGCCCTCGCTCTATTTTCATAAATATCGTTTTCCAGGCTTTCATCTGATATTTTTGACTCGATAGCCTCACTTATCATACAATATAGAATAATATTTTTGCCCTAAAAATCTTTCTATATGGATAGCTTTTAAATAACCGCCTCTACATATATAAACTTTATATAAAGACTATATAGAAAAAACTTATAAACCAATATTGAATTTAACTTTAAAAGATACTAAGACAGAATGGAACTAAAACTAATAGAAAACTTGATGCAAGGACCCTTAACAACATTAATAGCTGCAGTTGTAACTTTTACAACATTGGCTCTTAAGGGCAAAGATGTTAGACGGTTGATTTCAAAATTAGTTGACGACGCAGTTCCAGCCATCGCATAGTAAATGAAAAGCAAAATGGCGCCCAAGATATATAATACTGTTGTCAGAAATCCGGACTATTCGTTAGATGACCTTACAGAACTTTTTGGAAACAGATGGCCGTCGACAGTTGATATGCGAGATTTCGCAGCGTTGAGGCATCTTTCAGCCAGAGACATAGCATTGCTAAAAGAAAAAGGTATAATGCTTGAGTTGGAGTTTTCAAATGGTGAACTTCATGCAGTTTACTTCACTGATGGGAGATATATCATTTCTGTTTACAAAGATTACGCAACTCTCGATTTCGCAGTATTAATTAAAAAATAGCAAATTGGATGGCTAAAATGATGGAAAATCTTGAGAAAATAATGAACAACACAGAGATGCATATTGCAGGGATAAATAAACGACTACTTTATACATTAGAGTACCAGTCATCAACAAACATCTTTTGTTATATTCCTCCAACCCAAAGCAACAATGGCATATTTAGTTGTAATTTTGCGGATAAATTATTAATTTTAGTAATAGGACAACCAGCATTTGATTTACATTATTCTATTTTAGATAAAAAGAGTAGCAATTCTTCCTTTAGTTGGCAAACTATTTATCGTGGCTTTGGAACGCAAAAGAGCACCTTGAATGCTGATGAAGCTTACAGAAATTTTACTTCTAAGATAGATAAATTAGCAAATAAAATTCCAAGTTGCACGAATATAGTTAAATTTTATACCATTTTTCAAGAATCCAATGAGTATTTAAAAGAATTAGAAGCGCAACTGGAAAAGTTGGTTGAAGAGGGTAGAATAAGCAAAGAAAAACGTAATGAAATATTAAATGAGGCGAAAAACTATAGGTCAAAAAAAATAAGACAAAAAGAAACTTGGGCAATCTGCGGCAATTCGTTACAAAAAATAGAGAATAATTTATAATCTAGTATGAGATTAAAGACTCATGTCTGTGGCCACTCGTTACAGAAAATACGTCGCAGCTATCATTTTTATTAGACTTAAAAAAGAGCCTTTGTTTTTAATCTTACGCAGAAAGCAAAATTGGAAGGGTTGGGAGTATGTTAAAGGAGGCTTACTACCAGGAGAATCGCTTAAAGTAGCACTTGCCCGCGAAATTCTAGAAGAAACAGGTCAAAAGAAGTTTAAAATCCATTTAAAGTTGCCATTTAAAATTAAATATAAATGGCCAAAAACATATCTTAAAGATAAAAAAAGATATTGTGGCGCAGTACAGCAAGTTTATGTTGTTGAAATTTTTAGCAAAAAGATAAAGCTGGACAGAAAAGAGCATAGCGGTTATAAATGGGTAACAGGAAAAATAGCGTTAAAATTGTTAACGTATAAAGAACCAAAAGCTGCTTTGCGATATGTACTAAAAGGTACTTCTATTGTCCAAAAGGACTAATTTTACAAATAACAAAATATAAAAATAAAAAGCCTTACATTTTTTTAAGCATGCCAAGACGCGAAGGTTTCGAAAATCTCGAAATATTAAAAGAAGAATATGAAAAAATACGGAAGCAATATAAGCTTCCTTCCTTTGACGAGCTTGACAGAGAATTTGAGCTTCGCAAAATTGACTGTGATGCCAATCTAATAAAGGAAATCAGACGCAATATTCTGCACAAAATTGATAACATTATTGGTTTACTCGAACCTATTTTGGACCCGAAGCATACTTTACATAGTTTTGTAGAAACAAAAATATTTGAAAAACATAATGTTGAAGCGATGTTCGCCTTCTACAAGAAGCTCTGGTATTTGATACATAAAGGAATACAAGTCTCTTATGTAAGCGAAAAGGCAGAAGTAGATTTCATAAAGGAAATGTGGGAAGTGTGGCCTGAACTTAAAAAGCAGGCAGCAGAGTATGCCAAGCAAATTGCTGACGGTTGGGCAAAGGCAGAAAAGGAAACCTTTACCGATAAGTATTTGCAATAAGCGTATTTATTTTGGTAAGAGAGCACTCGCGCGTAAAATCACAAATGGGGCCATAGTATAACTTGGTTAGTACTCACCCTTGGGGTCCTCCGCCGCAGAAGTTTCGGTGGGCTGAAATGGGTGAAATCTGAGTTCAAATCTCAGTGGCCCCATACTTCTTTTCTAACCACTGCCTGGAAAAGTATTTAAATTAAAATATGTATCTCAGAATTAAGATGGGGTCACGACTATTGGCTTTCGCTTTCTTGTTGCTCGCATTCGGCGCTATAGCAGTCTCTGCAGAGCCTTTGGAGCTCGTTGTTATACCAATTGATAATGAAGTTGCTTGGAACGAAACTGCTACTTATACTATAAAAATATTAAATGCTCCATCAGGTCATAGTTTCAGCCTAAGACCTGCATCTTACACTTGGGGCATAGTATCTTTTGGCGATGCGAACATTATTACTAATGGTATAATTAATGTTGATGCCACTTTGTCGCCCCCTCGTGACGTAAGAATTGGCACCTATGCAGTTGAAATACAGGCGATTTCCAACAAAGACCCTAGCATCAGAGCATCAGCTTTCTTGAAAATTGTTGTTACTTCTGAACTTCCAAAAATTGAACCTGAGTGGGGAATACCAAAACAACTAAATCCGGGAGAAACTAAAGTTAACCTCATTTTAAAAAATACAGGTAGCACTGCCGTGTCAGGTCTTACTGCAGTTCTAACTTCAACGCTTTTGCCACAGCCTGTTACCTTTGATGTCGGAACATTGCAAAAAGGCGAAGCCAAACTAATTTGGGATACAATTCTTAACCTACCTTTAAACACCGAAGCGAAAGAATATACTTTTAACATACAAATTCTAAAAGATGGTGAAGAAGTTGGTAAACAAACTTATGCCGTAACAGTATTACCGAAACCATCTGTTGAAGTCTCTGTGTCAAAAGATGAAGGCTTCTTGACAACTGCATATGCAGTTGTTGTAACAAACATTGGAAATACGCGCGCTACTGGAGTATATTCTGATACATTACCTTCATGGAAAAGCATTTTCCTGTTCAGCAAGCTGAAACCTGATTTTGCAACAGGGGCGTATGCAGGTAGCGTTTCAGCATCTTGGCCTTACGACCTTGAAGTTGGCCAAAGCACTATTATAACTTACAAGATTTCGTATATACCTTTACTAGCATTGCTTCTGGCGCTTTTAGTGTTGGGATATGCAGGTAGCTGGATTTTCCAACAGGAAGTTCGTTTAACAAAAATGGTGGAAGCTGCTGGAAAAGCGCTTAAAGTCAAGTTGCTTGTAAAAAACGCCACAAGAAAACCTGTTCGAGCTGTTGTAGTGACTGATGAAATTCCGACACCGCTGAAGTTGATGCGAGAATTTGGTGGCGAAAAGCCAGTAGCAATAAAACAAAGCAGTGGCGCGATAAAGCTACTATGGAAATTTGATACTCTTTGGCCAGGCGAAGAAAAGCAGCTCAGCTATAATGTTAAATCTGCTCTCGGCGTAGTTGGAACACTAATACTTCCACCAGCGAAAGGTAAGCGCAAAGCCGTCGCAAAAGATGAAAAGCCAAAAATTTACATTTCTAATGCAGTTGCAGTTAAAGGTAACATAGCGGTAATTGAAGACGAGGAAAAGCCGGCAGAGTAAAAGTCTGACAAGATAAAGAATTATCGAAACGGGCTAACAAATTTTATAAATAGATTTTTGAATTTTTTAGAACCCGCCTTAGCTCAGACTGGTAGAGCGTCTGGCTGTAGACAGCAACCAACGCTAGTTGGTATTTAAAACGCTCAGGGTCGTTGCAGAACCCGGAAGGTCGCTGGTTCAAATCCGGCAGGCGGGATTCATTATAATTAATTATAATAACAACAATAAACGACAGGAAAACCCATCTAAAGATTTTTAAGCTTCAATGTTAGCAATAAATCTACGCCCGAGTAGTCTAGCGGTTAGGATAGAGATGCTACAAAAAAATTGTAGCGCTATAACCCTGTCACGGCTCAGACCCGAGTTCAAATTGCTGATTGCGCTGTATGCGAGTTTGCTCAGCAGAAAATCTCGGCTCGGGCGCTCTTCTCTTAAATTCACCATACTTTTTGTTTAAAGAAATGCGATGCAAAACATTGAAAGCTAAAGCGTCAGGAAAAAATTTATAAAGTCATCGAATAAGGCAAAAGATAGCCTTCCCCATTCCTTTAAACGGATACTGAGGGAAAACCGCATCCTGTAGGCAAGGTGCTGAGATAACGAATGGTTGTGCCCGCTGAAATCGCCAAAATTGATATAACAAAACATGTTCTAGTTCCAAAACATATTCTTTTATCAGAGGAAGAAGCAAAGAAACTTTTATCACAATTAAACATATCAGCAGCACAACTTCCATCTATTCTTTCAACAGATCCAATGGCAAAAGCACTCGGTGCGAAGGTTGGTAACATAATTAAAATTGAGCGCATAGGCCCTAGTGGAAAATCAGCATATTATAGGCGGGTTATTTAATAAATAAAATGGCAAACGAAACCGAAGTCCCGAAGTTGAGCAAAGAAGACAAAAAAATACTTGTCACGAAATTTTTTGAAGAAAATAATTTTGTGCAATCAAATATAGAAAGTTTTAATGATTTCATAGACTGGCGGTTGCAAAAACTAATTGACGAACTGGGCGAAGCAACGCCATCTGTAATACCCCCAGAGGCAGAAGAAGTTAAGATAGTATTTGGTAGCGTCAGAGTCGAAAAGCCATCAATCGTAGAGGCAGATGGCACAAAATGGAAAATTTTGCCAGTTGAGGCAAGAATACGAAACTTGACATATGCCGCCCCTGTTTACCTTGAAGTAAGTCTCGTAATAGACGGTAAAGAGCGCGAAAGAACTGAAGTACAAATCTGCGACTTGCCAATAATGCTAAAATCAAAATACTGCTATCTCAACGGCTTGAGCAAAGAGGAATTAATTGCAGCTGGCGAAGATCCATATGACCCTGGAGGCTATTTTATAGTTAACGGCACAGAGCGGACGCTTGTTTTGCTTGAGGACTTAGCAGCGAATACCATTTTCGTGCAAAAGGAAAAAAGTGGGCCTATCACACATACAGCAAACATTTATAGCGCCTCGGAGCTTTACAAAATACCGCATAGCCTCGAAAGGACAAAAGAAGGAATTTTCCTTTTGACATTCGGGAGCAACAAGCGCATTCCTGTAATTCTTGTGCTAAAAGCACTCGGTCTAACAAAAGATGCGGATATCGCATCAGAAATTAACGTAGAAGATGATGATATTTACATAAACTTAATAGAAAATGTGGAGGTGCGAACAGAAGAAGCAGCACAGGACGCAATCGGCCAAGAAATGGGTATAATGATGCCTAAAGAACAACGGGTTGATAAAGTAAGAAACATTCTCGATAATTTCCTCCTGCCGCATGTTGGCCTCGAGCCCGAAAAAAGACTCGCAAAAGCAAAGTATTTGTGCAGAGTTATCAAAAAATTGCTTTTGCTAAAGAAAGGTAAAATCAAAAAAGACGATAAAGATCATTACCAAAATAAGCGTGTCAGAATGGCAGGCGATTTGCTTGAAGATTTGTTCCGACAAAATCTTCGCATCTTAGTCAATGATATGCTATACATTTTCCAACGTTCTGTACGACGCGGAAAAATATTACCATTAAACGCGATTGTACGAACAAAATTCCTTTCTGACAGAATTAAATCAGCATTAGCAACAGGAAATTGGACTGCAAATCGACAAGGACTTTCGCAAAGGCTAGATAGAGAAAATGCCCTCGCTTCGCTATCTCATCTTCAGCGTGTCGTTTCCCTCTTAGAAGCACAGCGCGAATCTTTTGACGCGAGAATGTTGCATAGCACAAACTGGAGTCGCCTTTGTGCAATAGAATCGCCAGAAGGCAAACATATTGGCCTTAGGAAAAATCTAGCGCTGTTAGCAACAATAACACCAGAAGTAGGAATAGAAGAAACGAAGGCGAATCTAAATGTTTTGACAACGCTGGGGTTGAAGTTGTATGAGTAAAATAAATATGCTAAAAGAAGCTAAACATCTCACCAGAAGATCTAAGGAGGTCGCATAATTAAAATGTCAGACGTATTCTTCAATGGGCAGCTGGTGGGCACAGTTGAGGACCCGAAAGCTTTTGTTACTGCTGTGATAGAAGCTAGACGACAAGGTAAATTGTCGAGGTTTCTTAACATTCAATACAGAAAAGCTCTCGATACAGTTTACGTCACAATGGAGCGAGATAGACTCGTTCGACCTTTGATTGTTGTCAAAGATGGTAAACCATTACTTACACCAGAACACGTGCAAAAATTAAGAAACGGCGAAGTAAAATGGTCTGATTTTGTCAAAGAAGGAATTATAGAATTCTTAGATTGCCTCGAAGAAGAAAACGCTTATATCGCAATTGACGAAGATCATATATCGCCTGAGCATACACATCTCGAAATAAATCCTATAACAATTTTTGGCATTACTACATCGCTTGTGCCTTATGCTAATTTTAACCAATCTTCTAGATTGTTACGAGGTCAAAAATGTCAAAAGCAAGCAATGGGCTGTTATACTTTAAGCTTTCCGAATAGACTTGATACAGCTGTAAATATGTTACACTATCCACAAGTTCCTATTGTAAGAAGCTTTACACAATCGCTGTTAGGAGATGAGAGAGCAGCAGGACAAAATATCGTCATCGCAATAATTAACTATGATGGTTATAATATGTCTGATGCCATTGTGCTAAATAGAGGTTCAATAGAAAGAGGTTTTGGCCGAAGCACCTATTACAGACCGTACAAGACAGAAAAGGTGCGTTACCCTGGTGGCCAAGTTGATGAAATTTTAATACCCCCAAAAGATGTACAAGGCTATACTGTCGAGCGAGATTATCGCGCTCTAGAAGAAGACGGCATAATTTCGCCAGAATGCGAAGTAAAGGGCGGCGATGTTCTTATTGGCAAGACAAGTCCACCACGGTTTTTGGGAAAATTAGAAGCCTTTAGCTCTGCTGCGAATGTGAGAAAAGACAGTTCTATACGTGTGAATTATGGTGAAAGTGGCATCGTAAATAAAGTTATAATAACAGAAAATGAAGAAGGAGAACTTCTTATTAGAGTTGACGTTAGAGAAGACAGATGTCCTGAAGTTGGTGATAAGTTTGGTTCGAGACATGGACAAAAAGGCGTTTGTGGCTTAATTGTGCCCGAAACAGATATCCCCTTCACAGCAAGCGGTATCAAACCCGATATTTTGTTTTCACCTAATGGGTTGCCGAAAAGAATGACGGTGGCGCACCTAATAGAAGCTTTAGCAGGTAAGGTTGGCGCGCTTGCGGGCAGGTATATAGACGGCAGCGCTTTTGCAAATGAGCCGGTCAAGGACCTAAAGGAACAATTATTGAAACTCGGATTTAGAGACGATGGTACTGAAATTCTTATAGACGGCCGAACAGGCAGGCAATTTCCAGCTCGCATTTTCGTAGGGAATATGTATTATCTAAGACTGAAGCACCAAGTAGCAGATAAGATACAAAGTAGAGCTAGAGGACCTATAGCGCTGCTGACAAGACAGCCAACTGAAGGAAAGGCGAAAGAAGGTGGTTTGCGCCTTGGCGAGATGGAAAAGGAATGCTTCATTGCACATGGTGCTTCATTGCTAATGAAAGAACGTTTTGATTCAGATAAGGAAATAGTTTGGGTTTGTGAGCGCTGTGGCGATATCGCAATTCACGACGTTTACAAGAATAAAGCCTATTGTCTTTGCGGTGAGAAAACAAAAATCTCGCCAATTGAACTATCATATGCATTCAAACTTTTCCTAGACGAACTTAAATCGCTACATATTAGGCCAAAATTAAAATTAAAGGAGAAATACTGAAATGGCTAGCCCAATTGCTGCAAAAAAGATAAACGAAATCTCATTTGGCATTGTTTCACCATCATTCATAAAGCGAATAGCAACTGTTAATGTAGTATCACCAGAGTTATACGATGCGGATGGCTACCCTGTTGAAAAGGGCCTTATGGACTTATCGATGGGTGTTATAGATCCTGGCTTAAGATGTAAAGTATGTGGCGGCCGTTTAAGGACTTGTCCTGGTCACTTTGGTTACATTCAGCTTGCTAAGCCAGTCATACACATAGAATATATTACGCCATTGTATAATCTTCTGCGAACATTTTGCAAATCTTGTGGCAGAATCTTATTGCCGCCCGAAAAAATTGAAGTATGGCGCGAAAGAGTGCAAAATGCGAAAAAGCAAAATAATATTGATTTGCTACACGCTGTAATAAAAAATGCATTTAATCAAATCAAAAAGACGAAAAAGTGCCCTTATTGTAAAGAAAAAGCCCCGGAAATCAAAGTAGAAAAACCATCAAGCTTTTTCGAAGAAGGTCGCAGGCTTTGGCCTACTGAAATTAGAGAACGGTTAGAAAAAATACCTGACGAAGACTTAGAAGTTGTAGGAATTAATGCATCGGAGGCGAGGCCAGAGTGGATGGTCTTAACAATGTTACTTGTACCTCCAATAACCATGCGACCCTCAATAACTTTGCTTACTGGTGAAAGATCTGAAGATGACTTAACACATAAATTGTCGGATATAGTAAGAGTAAACCAAAGACTGATAGAAAATATCAACGCAGGGGCGCCCGAAATCATTATTGAAGATTTATGGGATTTATTGCAGTATCACGTTACTACGTACTTTGATAATACAATTGCACAGGTGCCTGTTGCGAGACATAAATCAGGCAGACCTCTAAAAACATTAGCGCAGCGATTAAAAGGTAAGGAAGGACGATTTAGGCATAACTTAGCAGGGAAAAGAGTAAACTTCTGTGCGCGATCTGTTATAACCCCTGACCCTTATCTAAGTATAAATGAAGTTGGAGTGCCAATACAAATAGCAAAAGAATTGACAATACCTGAATTCGTGACAGAATG
The DNA here is from genome assembly GCA_038851215.1 of Candidatus Nanoarchaeia archaeon. Taxonomy (GTDB): domain Archaea; phylum Nanobdellota; class Nanobdellia; order UBA10117; family UBA10117; genus JAWCLD01. The sequence goes on from JAWCLD010000007.1 coordinate 9,473, forward strand.
GAACATTGCCTGGCTAAAAGAAGCAATACAAAGGGCGCCAGATTACCCAAGTGCTGCGTACGTTATTACAGATGAAGGCAAGAGAAAAAAGATTACCGATGACACAAAAGAACAAATACTTGCAGAGCTACAGCCGGGCTGGATTGTTGAGCGGCATTTACGAGATGCTGACATTGTAATATTCAACAGACAGCCTTCTCTCCATAGACTGTCAATGATGGGCCACTATGTACGAGTTGTGCCATCGAAAACGATGAGGTTAAACCCTTCAGTATGCGTGCCCTATAACGCCGACTTCGACGGCGATGAGATGAACATTCATATTCCACAGACAGAAGAAGCACGGGCAGAGGCCAAACATCTACTGGCGTTGGAGCAACATATTATAACGCCAAGGCGCGGCGTCGCTATAATCGGAGTTGGCAATCCTGGCGGCGGTGGTGGTGATATACTAGTAGGTCTTTATCTTCTGACGAAAGAGGGCACTTGGCTAACACAGCAACAAGCATCTGATTTGCTTGTCGCTGCTGGTATCACAGAATTGCCAGAACCTGAAAAGAAAGATCTTTGGTCCGGAAAGCAAATTTTTTCTGCAATCTTACCAGAAGATCTAAATTTTGAAGGAGCAAATGTCGTCATTAAAAACGGCAAGCTAAAAGAAGGTGTCGCATCCGAAAAGCTACTTGCACCCGAAAGTGGTCTTTTGCTCCATCACATGTATATGAAATACGGTGCCGAAAAGACAAAAGAAATTATCGACCGCTTTAACAAAATCGGTCTCGAGATGGTTCGCCATATGCCTTACACATTATCCTTTGCTGATTTAGATTTATCACCCAAAGCTATCAAACAAATAAAAGAGCATATTATTGCGGGCGAGAAGGAGGTTCGACAAGTACTTAAAGACTATAAAGCTGGTAAAATCTCCCCTGTTCCAGGCCGAACAGTCAAAGAAACTGTAGAAGCCAAAATTTTGTTTGCGCTTAACAAATTACGCGCGCCCGTAGGTGAGATTGTCGAGAAAGAAGCGACAGAAGGTAATATGCTCGTACTAATGGCGAAAGCAGGTATGGCAGGCCTTTATAATCTAGCACAAATGTCTGGGTTTGTAGGCCAACAAGCACTTCGCGGTAAAAGGATTCATACAGGATATATGCAAAGAACATTGCCGCATTTCAAAAAAGGTGACCTGACGGCAAGGGCTCATGGCTTTATCAAACATAGTTATATGGAAGGTCTTGATCCTATAGAAACATTCCTACACAGTATCGTAGGCAGAGATTCTTTTATAGACACAGCAGTGCGAACGCCTAAGTCAGGCTACATGCAACGACGTTTAATTAATGCATTACAAGATTTAAAGGCAAACTACGATGCAACAGTCCGCGATTCGGGTGAAAAGATTGTGCAATTCCAATATGGAGAAGACAATATTGATGTTTCAAAGTCAAGACAGGGGGAAATCGAGTAGTTATGGCAGAAGAAGAATTGCCAACAGAATGGATAGTTAAGACGTTACCAGAAAGTATCGTTGCTGAACTAGAAAACAAAGCAAAGAAAGAGAAACTATCCGAAAAGGAGCGGCAAAAGTTGTTCGAAGCTGCGTTGCAACGTTATTTCCAAGTGCAAATTGACCCTGGCGAAGCTGTTGGTATAGTTGCTGCACAATCAATTGGCGAGCCTGGAACTCAAATGACTATGCGAACCCACAGGTTTGCAGGAATAGCAGAACTTAATGTTACACTGGGCTTACCCAGAATTATAGAGATCTTCGATGCGCGGAAGGATCCTAAGACCCCATCAATGATGGTGTATCTAAAAGAACCACATAATAAATCCAGGCAAGCAGCCGAAAAAGTTGCGGCAAAAATAAAAGAAGTCGCGCTAAAAGAGCTTGCTAAAGAGATTACACTAAATCTTGCAGATCTTACAGTTACTGTAAATCTCGACAAGGACGAGCTAACGAGACATGAAACAACTGCTGAACAAACTGCAGAGGCGATACAAAAGCAAGCTAAAGTAAAGGTTGAACGTTCTGGCTTAGTATTGAAGATCAGCGGCAAAGACCAAGATATTAAAAAAATCTATCGGTTTAAAGAAAAACTCAAAGATATCGCTGTTGCAGGTATTAAGAATGTAACGGATGTGTTGCCTGTTTACAGGAAATTCACTGAAACAGGAAAAGAAGGCGGAGAATATGCGATACAAACTTTCGGCTCAAACCTCAAAGACGTAATGCTGCTAGAAGAAGTCGATGCAACAAGAACAACAACAAACAACATTTTAGAAATAGCGAGAGTTCTTGGCATAGAGGCCGCTCGGCAAGCAATAATAAACGAAGTTCTTTATGTATTGCAAGAGCAAGGTATTGATGTTAACATAAGACATGTTATGCTAGTAGCAGACCTAATGTGCTCAACAGGCGAAGTAAAAGGTATTACAAGACACGGAATCACCTCGCAAAAAACATCCGTGCTGGCAAGAGCATCTTTTGAAATACCACTTAAGCACCTCATCGACGCATCAATAGTTGGCGAAACGGATAAGCTCACTTCTGTTGTTGAAAATGTTATGATAAATCAGCCTGTACCAGTTGGTACAGGTTTACCTAACCTAGTTGTCCGATTCCTACGAGAGAAAAAAGAGTAACCATGGCGTCTGAAATAGATAAAATATTAAAGGCCGACAAGGAAAAATTACTTGTCAAAGGATTTAAAGAAACCCTTAAAGCTGCGAAATTGGGTAATATATCAAATATTTATATAGCAAAAACTTGCCCAGATGTTATGAAAAGAAAATTGCAAGAAGTAGCAGAGCTTGCTAAAATCAAGTTAATTGAATTACCATTAACTGCAGAAGAGCTTTCAGCACAACTTAAAAAACCCTTCAACATAACTGTTTTAGCGATTTCTTCTAAATAGAATATATCGACAACCAATATCTCCGGGCATTAACAGTTTACAGAATTGCATAAGCAACCTTTATAAATCGATTTTCGAAGGCTATTTTATTATGTCAAAGAAAGGACGTGGTTTGTTCGCAGGAGCGAAAGTTAAAGCTAGACGCAAGAAGGCGAGATGGCACAATAAATGGTTTGTGCGTAGAGCTCTCAACTTAAAACGAAAAATCGATCCTCTAGAAGGCTCACCGCAGGCTCGCGGAATTGTTTTAGAAAAAAGACAACTGGAAGCAAAGCAGCCAAATTCAGCAATGCGAAAAGCTGTTCGCGTCCAATTATCAAAAAATGGTAAACAAATTACAGCTTTCTGTCCTGGCAATCGCGCCATTACATTCATCAACGAGCATGACGAGGTTCTTGTTGAAGGAATTGGCGGACGCATGGGAAAATCTAAAGGCGATATTCCAGAAGTTAAGTGGAAAGTTATTGCTGTCAATAACCAACCATTAAAATGGCTTTGTAAAGGTAAGATAGAAAAGGTAACAGGTCGATAAGAATGGTTGAAAAAGAAAATAACAAGACAAAAGAAACCAATCAAACCCAAGCTAATAAAGAATTTGAAGTCACCGTCGAGCCAAAAGCTGAAACGAAGCCAAAGAAACGCGTCAGGAAAAAAGCAGTTGTTGCTGCAAAACCTTCTGTTGAGCCGCTACCGAATTATCGGCAAAATATCAAGCTTTTTGGCAGGTGGTCTACTAACGTTGAAGTTCGTGATATAGGTTTAAAACCTTATATTAATTTGACTCCTGTTGTAGTGCCTTATTCAGCAGGTCGCACTATAAAGAAACAATTTTGGAAATCTAAAAAGTCTATCGTCGAAAGGTTGGCTGCAAAACTAATGGTACCGGGTCACAAAGGCAAGAAACATTATTGGACCTCTAACGTTTGCACAGGCAAGATTGCAACCCATTATAAGTTAATTATTGATACATTTGATGCTATCGAAAAGAAGACAAATAAAAATCCAATTGAAGTTCTCGTGAGGGCACTTGAAGCAGGTACGCCACGAGAAGGCATTGCAACAATAGAATATGGTGGCGTACGCTATCCGAAAGCGGCAGATATGGCGCCTCAGCGGAGAATTGACTTAGCATTAAGGTGGATGGTTCAGGGCGCATTTGTTGCATCGAGAAAGTATAAAAAACCAATGTCAGCTGCTCTAGCAGATGAAATCATAGCAACCGCTGCTAACGATGCGAAAGCCAATTGTATAATGAAAAAAACAGAATTAGAAAGGCAAGCAGCTGCATCGAGGTAACAAAATGAATTTATTAGAAATATTAGCCAGTGAAAAACCGTTATCCGCGCTAGGTTCAGTTGGCGGTAGCGCAATAGGAATTACAACATATATGCTGTCAAACAACTTGCCGCTCGCTATAGTTTTCACCTTCATTACAATGGCACCAATATTTGGCGCCGTGTATTACATTGCTAAATCAGGGCAAAAGAGGTTGTATAAACATGGCTGATGTCAAACTTATTATCGGCGATCCTAAATCAAAACGAACATTTAAAACAGAGATAAAAGGCTCTGATACCGAACAGCTTTTTGGTAAGAAAATCGGCGATACTTTCCGTGGCGAACTTATTGGTTTGCCAGGTTTTGAATTTCAAATCACTGGTGGAAGCGACAAGGCAGGGTTTCCTATGAACCCTGACTTAGAGGGACAAAGCCGTAAACGTCTAATTTTATCTGGCAAAACACAAGGTTACATTGTTCCAAAAAAATTCAAAGGTAGACGGGAACGGCGACTCGTTCGTGGTAATACAATTGCCGCAGATATCGCACAAATCAATTGTAAGATCGTCAAGTATGGTGATATCGATTTGATGAAACATTTTAATATTATAGAAAAGCCTAAAGAAGAAAAGGAGAAAAAAGAAAAGCCGGCTGAAGCGCCGCCGCAAACATAGTCAGTTTATGCAGTTTTATACAATAAGTTTAAATCCGTGTTATTCATTGAAATTTTATGAAATTATTAGTTATCTCCAAACCAAACCTTGCAAGCTTTAATATTGGAAAATTTATTAACAAAGAAATTCCAAAACTAAAGCTCGAAACAACCGATAAAAGTGTGTTAGAATTGGATTATCTACAAACTTATTCTCCAAAGCCTGAGCTTGTCGTTGTACCGTCAACACACAAATCCGAAGCTAACGTACCTATGCTAAATGCGCATCCAACAGGTAATTGGAGTTCTGATAATCGCTTTGGAGGAAAACCTAAAACACTATCTATTGCTCCCGCCCTTTATCTCGCTGAAGCGATTAAGGCATTAAGAGATAAAAAAGAAGAGTTAAAATTAAACTATGAAGTTGGTTTAGAGGTTACGCATCATGGCCCAACAATAGATTTACCTGTTATGTTTGTAGAAATCGGCTCCTCAGAAAAGCAATGGAATGACTTAGAGGCTTGTAAAATTACCGCCAGCATTATCTCGCAAATTGTAACTCGCCGCCCAGAAAAACTCGATGTTTGCGTTGGCTTCGGCGGTCCTCACTATGCTCCACAATTTACTCGAAAAGTTTTAGCTGGTAAATTCGCAACTGGACATATTTGCCCTAAGCATCATATAGACGCGCTCGATGAAGAAATGGTTATGCAGGCAATTAACAAAACAGTTCCTAAACCATCTTTTGTTGCTTTAGAGTGGAAAGGTCTTAAGCCCGAACAACGGCAAAAATTAATTGCAATTTGCGAAAAACATAAGATTAATTGGGAAAAGCTTTAGTGCTATAGCTTGTGCCCAAGTTTCTTTAACAAAGTTTTTAGTCCGGGTGTAAAAATAACTTTGTTTTTTTCTATGAGGTAACGGTAAGGTAATTCTCTGAAGAAGCCTGGTTCTTCTTCGATTTCATAGCCATCCTTGAATTTCATATCTTTGAGACTTTGTCCTTCAATAATTTTTTTACATACAATTACTGCAGTGTCTGTTGACATTTGTTTCTTGCCAAGATTATAAGTAGGAAATTTTAATTTTGATGACAGAAATTTTTTTGTTCTAAATCTTTGCGGATTGTCGCCGAGTATGCCACCGAAGATGAAATAGCTAAATCGCTTTGCAATCGTTGGTGTCAACGTTTTTGTTGCAGAAGGATCTAGAACACAAGCCTTGGTTAATCCAAGAGTTTTAACAGATTCTTTTTTGACTTCACCAATCTTCTCGAGCTTTTTTCCTCCAGATTTAATATTAGTAAAAAGCAACCGTTTTTTGCCAACTTTTTTTGAAATGTGTTTATATTCAAGCACACACCAAGGATACATCTTTACTTCAAGATGCTCGACGACAAATTTAGGAAAAGATTTTCCTCTCATGTGCAAAAAATTAAAACCAACATAATAAAGTTTGCTTAGTTCTTACCATTTCAGATATAAATTAAGTTAAATAAAACAAAAAGATGGGCAAAACTTTTACTTACTTTTTGCCCATCGCCAGTTTTAATCCGCCGAGGAAGGCTAAAATTGCTAGGATGGCGACAGAACCAGTGACGTTCATTCCAATACCCGCTTTCCACGCCCACCAGAACGCTATTGCGCCACCTACAACTTTAATCCATCCCCATGTTTTTGGATCAAATGCCATGTTACACCACCCATAGGTTCAAAATAAGAGATTATAAGTACTTGTTACTCCTAAACGATAAGTTATTAACAAATTTTAATAATTATAAATTATACATTCTTCAAATAGATGAAAACAATACAAATTAGTGAAGGTGCAATCAAACTATTAGTGCCGGACCCAAAAAAATACAGACTTACAGCTAAAGCGCCAGTATTTTACAATCCTGCTATGATTTCAAGTAGAGATATCAGCGTCCTCTTAGCGAAAGTCCTAAAACCTATCTCAGCTGTTGACCTTTTAGCAGCTACAGGCGTTCGCGGCTTAAGAATTAAAAAAGAAGCTAAAATCAAAGATGTTTACATCAACGACGCAAATCCTTTAGCATTTAATTTGATGAAAAGAAACGCGAAGCTTAACAAGTTAAAAGTAAATATTTCAGAACTACGAGCACACGAATTTCTCGCCACACGTTATAAGTTAAAGCACAAAAAATTTCATTACCTTGATATAGACCCTTTTGGTACACCAGTACCTTTTCTAGATGCTGGTGTGAAAGCAATTGTTGAAACTGGCGGCGTAATCGCTGTAACAGCTACGGATACTTCTAATCTGTGCGGAACATACCCATCTTCTTGCTTGCGTAAATATGGTGCAAAACCTTTGAGGAATTACTTAATGAATGAAATTGGCTCAAGAATTTTAATTAAAAAGGTACAAGAAATGGGTGCGATGTACGACCTCGCATTAACTCCTATATTTTGCCACGCCACTCGCCACTATATGCGAGCATACTTGCGTGCCGAGCGTGGAGCTGAAGAGACTAATAAAGTGTTAAAACAAATTGGTATGTTCAAAGGCGCAGGGCCTATGTGGTTAGGGCCTCTCTACGACACTGCAATTGTGGAAAAGATGCAAAAACTAGCCGCTAAAGATAAATTTATTTCAAAAGAGACGAAGCAATTACTTTATACAATCAAAGAGGAATCGAAGATTAACACCCCTGGCTTTTTCGATCTTACAGAATTTCACTTGAAACAAATACCCAAGCTGCAAAAAGTGTTGGAAAAGCTTTGGATGAAAGGCTTCAAGGCTGCAAGGACACATTTTAGCAGAACTGGAATAAAAACAAATGCAACGGAAGAGGAATTTGCTAAGCTTCTGCGGCCACACCAGTAGGCTGCGTAGCAGTAGCGAAATTAGGTAAGGGTATGTAAGGGAGCCACAATTCAGCGTAGGCATCAATTCTCATTTGAGTCGGCAAACTTATTCCATAAATTCTATTTAAAACTTCATTAACATAGGCTCTAAATATTTTTGGAACGTAAATCCTACCCTCAATTATATCATTAAACCTATCAAGAGGTAATTCTTTGAAATAAGTTTCAAGATCTGTTTTGGGTATATATCGAGGTAAGCTCATTATCCCTTTCGCTGCTCTTCCTCAGCTTCCTCAGCAAGTGCTTTTTCCATTAGATCCTTAAGACCAAGTTTCTCTATAATCTCTTTGTAGCGATTTCTAATTGTGACTTCTGTTACACCAACAGCATCCGCAATTTCTCTTTGGGTTCGCTTTTCTCCAGTCAATAGACTTGCAACATAAAGTGCGGCTGCTGACAGGCCGATAGGCCCTCGTCCGCTTGTTAATTCTAAGTTTTGCGCTTTCTTCAAGATTTCAACAGCCTTTGTCTGTGTTGCAGCAGAAAAGTTAAGTTTGTTGGCAAATTTTGGTATGTAGTCTACAGGACCGCTCGGCAATAGTTTAATATTAAGACTCCTTGCTATAAAACGATAGGTTTTGCCAACATCTCTTTTATTAGCACGAGTAATCTTACATATCTCGTTCAACGAGCGCGGGAGATTGAATCGCCTTGAGGCAATGTAGATTGCACCAACAACGACAGATTCCATCGATCTACCTCTCACTAATGCTTTTCGGACCGCAAGATTATAGATTCTTGCAGCTTCCTCCTCAATTGCTGGAGGTATATTTAGCAATGAAGCAACTCGCTTTAATTCAACTAACGCATATCTTAAATTTCTTTCAAGTGAAGTGGACGAACGGTTATGCCACTCCCTTAATCTCAAAAATCTCCTTCTTTGAGCGCCAGGTAGATTGTAAATCTCAGAGCCCGTGCCGATTGTAGTGCCTGTCCCCATATCTGCCTTTGTGAAAGTAGCGGGAGCGCCAGCACGTCTCCTATCTTCCCCATCTTCTGAAAATTCACGCCATTCCGGGCTTGTATCGACAAGGTTTTCGTCCAAAACCGTGCCACAACTTTTACAAATTATTTCACCGTGCTTCTCATCTATAGACAAATTAATAGAATTGCACTCCGGGCATCTTTTAACAAACTCAGGCATTTTACCACCTTCTCGGCAGTTAATTTTTAAGCATTGCGCTTATTTTAAATAGAGGACAAAAATTGCTTTATAAAGCTTTCTATAACAGGTCTGATTCTGGTATCTGTTAAAGTCTATGCCTTCCCGTTTGTTTCTTACTTCCAGACATAAGCCAGCATAAAATACTTAAATAAGTTTAAACAAAATTTTAATGTCTAAACTAAAAATGAGCCAAAAAGATCATTTTCTGGTTTTCGGACAATTAGACCTATATTTCTAAACTTTAACTATTTGCTTTTTACAAGAATAGCATTTACTGTGCCATCACGAGATGGTCTACTTGTCACTTTTGCTAAGCCGTCCTCTGTTTCAATAATGGCGCCTTTGGTGAGAACATTCATTCGAACAAAATGCCTGTTTGCAGAGTTTTCTCTAACAAACTTTATCTTTGATTTTTTATATTTACCATCTATAAGAAGGTTTGCAGTATCAGTGGTTACGATTTGAGAAATCTTCTCTCCACCTCTTAACCTCTTTTTTCTTGTGACAAGCTTCCCGACTTTTGGTAACAATGGATCTGCGCCAAGCTCTGAAAGGCGCTTCTTACGATAGGGCCAATATTTGCCACCTGTTAGCTTCTTCCCCTGTCTTCTAGCTTTCCAGATTGTCATTTTCTAATACTGAAAAACTTTTGAAATAATTTAAATAGCTTTCTCTTCGATAAGTTGCATGAAGCAAACTAAAAATGTATTAGAGCAATTTGCAAAAAATAAGAGATGTCGGGCCGGCGTTGAGCTTATCAAAAAACATGTTTCGAAAGAGCATTTAGATAGTCCTTTAAAACAACTTGTCCAAGAAACTTTAGAAAAATATATACACGCTATACCAGATAGCGACACTGTTTATGAGTTTGCATCAGCAGCATACTTGTATCAAAACGTCCGCTTGGGAGATTCGTACAGAGAAAAATATTTAGACCTTATAACTATGCAAGCTAAAATTGCAAAAAAGCAAAAACCAATCGAACTTTTAGAATTACTGGTTCAATTTGATAAAAAATATCAAGAGTTTATGGAGTTGGGGCAGACACTAATTAGTTTTGTAAGAGAGAATGTAGGAAAAAAGCCAGATTATATTGCATAGCAATCTTTTTAAGGTAAAAATATGGAGATGCAACAATGGATAACAACTTCGAACGGCCCCTAGATATATTGAATGCTGCTAAAGGCAAAAGAGTCTTAGTAGAAACAAAGGCAAAAAAGCAGATAATGGGAGTCTTAAAAGCATTTGACATACACATAAACTTAGTGCTTGCTGAAGCCGAAGAGCGTGACGAGCAGGGACAAGTGGCTAGGAAAATTGGTGACGTTTTCATCAGGGGCGATATGATTGTTCTCGTGGCACCCGCACCATAAATTTGTAACGTTCAAAGGGTAAGAAAGCCGATTTACATTAAGTTTAAAAACTAAATTTCAATTCCATTAGTATGGTTAAAGGAACACCATCTAAAGGTAAAAGGACGGGTAAAAAGTCGCATCTCAGATGCAGACGATGTGGTAAGCACAGTTACAACTTTCAAAAAAAGCACTGCAGTTCATGCGGCTTTCCAAATAAAAGGCTAAGGAAATATAGTTGGCAAAATAAGAGATTTGGAAAAAGACTTGTTTAGAAATCTTTTTAATTGGAATTTTCGATTTTGGCTTGGGCCCGTAGCTCAGCCAGGTAGAGCGTCAGCCTTTTAAGCTGAATGTCGCGAGTTCGAATTCCTGAAAATCTCGTCGGGCCCGCTTTAATTACTTAAAACGGAAAGATAAAAAAATGGAAAATCCTTACGCGAAATATCCGTCGCCCTATGAAGCATTGAGTTGTTAAAAAAATAACAGCACTTTTCACTGGTTGTATGCTCTAAATGTTTTCGGCACAAAAATTAAATATTCGAATTCGCTGGGGCAAAATATGCCTCATTGTATAGTTTTATG